>CAZFRR010000154.1:0-2353 GCA_964521405.1 uncultured Streptomycetaceae bacterium
ATAGATCCGGCGGCGCGTACGCCAACGGTAGATTTCCGGCAGAAACCGCATCAGCGGGATGCCAATTGCGAGCACCGGAATTGCAAACAACACAAAACGCTGCACCCAGATCGCGGCCCAGAACGGCAGGTACTTCCTGAGAAAAGAATAGTCGCCGCGATAGAATCTCTCCGCATCCGGCGACACTGGAAACTCGCGGTCGCGCACCGCGGGAAACTCGCCCGCGCGGTGCAGAAGGCCGCCCCCGCCGTGAACCCGGCGCGCAGCCTCCAGCAAGAGATCCACGATGACCGGATGGACGTCCTCCGATGCGAGCAGGTTGGCGGTTGCCGCGATCAGCGTTTTATTTTCGGCCGGAACATCGCGCGCGACATCGATAGCCCCCGCGGGCAGCATCAGCTTGCTGAGAAAGGGAAATTTTCCGACGTAAGCATCGGCGCGGCGCGCGTCGACCAGGTGGATACCGCTCGCGAGCATCAGGCGCCTTATCGCCGGTGCTTCCGGCGCATTGACGAAAACTGCGAAATCGAGCGCGCCGGATTCCAGCCCCGTCACGGCCGCGAGCCCGCCCGTCTCGATCAACTGCGCGACCGAGCCGTCAATGCCGTGGGCGTTCAGCAACTGGCGCGCGAGCGTGTGCGTCCCGCTCCCGGGCGCCCCGATCGCGATGCGCCTGCCGCGCAGCTTCGAGAGATCCGCGAGCGGCTCCTTGCCGCGCCAGAACAGCCAGACCGGCTCGTAGAACAGGCTGCCGAGCGTGACGATTCCCGGCGCATCCAGCTCGGTGGCGATTCCGCCCTGCACCAGCGCAAGCTGCACGCCGTCGCGGCCGGTCTTGAGCCGTTCGATGTTCTCCGCCGATCCGTTCGAAGGCTTGAGCACGAGGTCCACGCCGTACTGGGCCAGATGTGCGCGGTAACGCAGGGCGAAGGCGTGGTAGGCGCCGTCGGCAGGCCCCGTGCTCATCACGACCGATCTCGGCGGCTCGGGCGGGACCAGCACGCCGAACAGCCACGCGAGCAATGCGACGAGAACTGCCGCGCCCGCCGCAGCCGCCATCAGCAGCACTAGGCGCCCACGGCGCGAAGACACGTCTTCCGAGGCCATAAAGGTTCCTGGAACCTTTTTTCTGCGCCGCTTGCGACGAGCCTATTTGCTCCTGGCGGTGCCCAGCCAGCGGTAAGCGACACCGGCCAGAGCAGCGCCGATCAACGGCGCAATCCAGAATAGCCAGAGTTGCTGCAACGCCCACCCGCCAACGATCAACGCGGGCCCCGTGCTGCGTGCCGGGTTCACCGAAGTGTTCGTGACCGGGATACTGATCAGGTGGATGAGAGTGAGCCCGAGCCCGATTGCGATCGGCGCGAAGCCCTTGGGAGCGCGGTCGTCGGTCGCTCCGAGGATGATGATCAGGAACATGAAGGTCATCACAACTTCTGTAACGAAACCCGCCGCAGCCGAATACTTCCCCGGTGAGTGATCGGCGTAGCCGTTTGAAGCCAGCCCGCTTGCTGCAAGATCGAAGCCGGCCTGGCCGCTGGCAATGAAATAGAGGACTGCTGCCGCAATGACGGCACCGGCGACCTGCGCCAATACGTAGGGCAGAAGTTCCGAGCTCTTGAACCGCCCTCCGACTACGAGGCCGAGCGAGACGGCCGGATTGAGATGGCAGCCCGAGATGTGCCCGATCGCAAAGGCCATCGTGAGTACCGTCAGGCCGAAGGCGAAGGAGACGCCCAGGAGGCCGATCCCGACACCCGGGAAGGCGGCGGCGAGTACGGCGCTGCCGCATCCGCCGAGAACGAGCCAGAACGTACCGATGAATTCTGCGATTGCGCGGTTTGCGAGAGGCATAGTCTTTTCTCTTTCTTGGTGTGAGTGGAAGGAATAGCACACCCCGGATTCGGTCATGGTGGGCTATGTTTCAGTCTACAACATGACGTAAACCCGAGTCATTTTATATGGCGCGCTTCGAGCCGCGCAGGGAGCGCGCAGCCTTCTCGGCGCACAACCAGGTGAGCGTGGCGGCCGAGGACGCCGAGGGGTGCAAGAAGCTCGCCGGCTACATGCTGCGCGCCCCGATGTCATTGCAAAAGATGACCTACGACGCGGCCAGCGGCACGGTGATCTATCGCTCCAAGACGCACGCCGGCTTGAAGCGCAACTTTCAGATGATGAGCGGAGCGGCGTGGCTGGAGCTACTTTGCCGGCGCATTCTTGAACACCTGGGATTGTGGGCGCCGCTCGCCACCGAGCGCAGTCCACCGTCCGGTCCCACCGCGAGTTGGCCGCGGCATGCCAACTTGCCACTGACCTATCACCCGGTTCCGGACATCGCCTAAGAAACGTCTCG
>CAZFRR010000155.1:0-3103 GCA_964521405.1 uncultured Streptomycetaceae bacterium
GTTGGTGACGTGGTGGCGGTCCATCCAGAAGCCGTCGACCTTGACGCGGTGCGCGGGCCGCTCGTTGTCCTGCGCGAGCTTGTGATCGCTGCCCATGAGGAACTTGCCGCCCGGCCGGTTGACGACGCTGACCTCGCACCCAAGCTGTTTTGCGAGCGCAGGCAGCATCGGCTGCAGGATCAGATCAATGCCTCCCGGCGGGAATGGCACCACGATGCTGACAGGGCCTCCTGTCGACTCAATCACTTGCTGCGACGGCTGGTTGCGCTCCATGCCCATTCAAGATCCTCCGCAGTGGCCGATGGCGGTGTAAGCCCGTTCGAATTGTTCGCCTGCAAGCTTGTCCAGCGTTGCGATCATTTCCTCCAGCGTCCTGAAAGTCGGCACGTCGACCCCCTGAACATCGCGGTCCGCCTGGGCCGCGGACGCCAGATCGTTCACACCGCGGGTCTCGAGGGCGCGCCGGTACGCCGCGAACATGCGCTTGCGCTCTTCCTCCAGCCGCGCAAGCAGATCGCGGCCGACGCCAGCGCGCTGCAATTGCGCGCCGAGGAGCAACAGTTGCTTCTCATAGCCCTGCGCTTGCGCATCGAAGCGCGCCTGAATGCGCGAGCGCTCGACCGCATCACTCCCCCTGAGCAACAGATTCTTCCAGTCCTGGGCGGCGCGTCTGGCGAGGATGAGCGCATCGCGCGCGCCCGCGGCGGCATCATTGGCCGCGCGCGCCCCTTTCACCGCATCGGTCGCTTGCGGGCACGCCGCAGTCGCAAAATCCGCAACTCCCGCAACAGCCAACGCCACTGCGGCAACGGTCAGCCAACGGGCACGACGGCCGCTCATGCCATCCCCACCGGTTCCGCGAGGCGCTCGCGCACGGTGCCCGGCCGCGACAGCATGAGGCCTCTCATCTCCTCGCGTACCCGCACGAAGCCCGGGTCGTCGAAACGATTTACGAGCTGGAAGGGATCCTCCTGCATGTCATAGAGCTCGCCGTTGCCCGAGTTCAGCTCGAACGTGCAGCTGTACCGGGCGGTGCGAACGGTCCGAAGTTTCAAGTCCACCCCGAGTCGCGAAGGATGCACATGCCATTCGCTCCATACTACTTCGGGATGCCGGCGTTCCTGAATCACATCCAGGAGCGATCGGCTCTGCACCCCCTCGTACTCTATGCCCGCACTCTCGCAGAACGTCGCCGCAAGGTCCACGGTCGAAACCGGATCTGCGACCACGCCCCCCGCAGGAATGCCGGGGCCGGTCATCACCAGGCCGACTCGAAGCACGCCCTCGTACGCCATGGGGCCTTTGAGGTAAAGGCCATGGTCGCCTAGCATGTCGCCGTGATCGCTCGCGAACACGACCAGCGTGTCGCGCTCGAGCCCGCGGCGCTCCAGAGCGTCGAGCAGGCGGCCCACCTGGTGATCCACCAGGGAAATCATGCCGAAGTAATTGGCCATCATGTGCGCAAGCTGCGCATCGCTCTGCGGCGGCACTTTGAAGCCTTCGCTGCGGAATTTCGCCATCTCCGCGTCGGCGATCGCCGGCTTGCCTTCGAGTGCCGCGCGATGCCACCAGGGGCGTGCGTCCAGGTCGAGCGCCCGATGCAGTGGCAGCACCACGTCGCGCGGGTCATACAACCGGTTCCAGGGCGCGGGGCAATCGAAGGGATGATGCGGATCGGGAAACGACGCCCAGAGAAGAAACGGGGCCGCTTCGGCCGACTGGCGCTCAAGAAAGGCCAATGCACGATCCGCCACCCAGGAGCTGCTATGCCAGGCAACCGGCAGGGCCGAATTCCATGTCTGGGCCGCGCCGCTGTCCCCACCCATGCTTTCCTGCCACAGCTTCAGGGCATCTTCGTGCTGCAGGAACCACGACTCGAACCGGTGAATCGGCGCGGCAGCGGTCGGCAGCCTGCTGCGGTGAAACTTGCCCAGGGCGGCGAGCTCGACATGGTTGAACCCCATGTAGGGCCCGCACCAGTCGGGCGCATAGCCGGGCGCGCTGTGGCGGCACTCCGGCGTCCCGGTAGGCTTGAACGTGTTCTTGGTCGAGAAATGCGCCTTGCCGACGAACCCGGTGCTGTAGCCCGCCGCCGCCAGCGCGCCGGCGAAACCCCGCTCGCCTATCGCGGGGTCGAGATCGACACCGTTGTCCCAGGCACCATGCGACAGGGGTAGTTGACCGGTAAGGATCGAAGCGCGCGCTGGCTGGCACACGAGATTGGGCGTGAAGCAGCGCGTGAACCGCGTTCCGTGGCGCGCGAGTCGGTCGATGTGCGGCGTTCGAACCTGCGGATTCTCAAAACCCAGGCAGTCGGCGCGATGCTGGTCGGACGTGATGAAGAGAATATTCGGCCGCTTGCGCGCCGGCGGCAGGGGCGCTCGCGCGTCGGTTGGGGCGCTCATTTGCCGATCTTCGGCACGGCGTGGAGGTCGAGCCCGATGCAGACGTTGCGGGTCTCCATCAGGAAATCGAAACTCCAGTCGCCGCCGTCGCGACCAATGCCGCTGTCCTTGAGCCCGCCAAACGGGGTCGCCAAATGGCGCACGATTTCCGTGTTGATCCAGACCATTCCCGCCTGGAGCGTGCGCGCGAGCCGGTGGGCGCGGCCCACGTTGCCCGTCCACAGGTACGCGGACAGGCCGTATCGCGTGCCGTTGGCAATGCGGACCGCGTCCGCCTCATCCGCGAACGGCATGACCGCCAGCAACGGTCCAAAGACTTCCTGCTGCGCCACGGGCATCTCGGGCTTCACCCCGCACACGACGGTGGGAGCGAACCAATGGCCCGCTTCATGCAAACCGGATCTGCCCGTCAATGGCCCGCCACAGCGGACTTCGGCGCCTGCCTTGGATGCGGCTTCAAGATGGCCGCAGACCTTCCTGAACTGGTCGCCATGGATCAACGGACCCATCTCGGTCTTCGGATCGAACGGGCTGCCGAGCTTCACCTTCTTCGCGCGCTCAACGACGCGCTCCACGAATTTGTCGTGAATCGACGCCTCCACCAGCAGCCGCGAACTCGCGTTGCACCGCTGGCCGTTGAGGCTGAAGATCATGAAGCACACGGCATCGACGGCCCTGTCGAGGTCGGCATCGGCAAA
>CAZFRR010000156.1:0-6580 GCA_964521405.1 uncultured Streptomycetaceae bacterium
TGCGGCTTGAGCACCCGGTAGAACTCCGACAGTGCGCGCCCGAGGTCGTGGTCACGGAAAATGTTGAACAGACAGTTCTGCGCCGCCACGTCCACGGCGCCGTCCGCGACCGGTAGATCGAGCGCGTCGCCCTTGCGCAGATCGACAAACGAGGATTTGAACCAGGGGTTCTGCAGCTCCGCTTCGCGCAGATTCGTGCGGCACGTCGCCAGCATCTCGTCCACCACGTCCAGCCCGATCACGGCTCCGGCCCGGCGCGTGAAGTATGCGAATTGCAGCACCTCCATTCCGCCGCCCACGCCGACATAAAGGATGGTGGGCGAGTCGGCGAGGTCGCGCGGGTGCACCGTGCTGCCGCAGCCATAGTTCATGGCGAGCATCTTTTTCGGGATCGCGAGCTCGGGAAGCTGCCAGACCGGCGTGGTGGTGCAGCACAAACCCTGCTGCGGATTGAGTGCGGCTTCCTTGTAGACGTCACGCGCGGTAGACAGGTAGGAAGTGTCCATGCCGGCCCCGGTTCAGCTATTCAGCGCGCCGCCGCAGCTCGAACCCTGGCCGGCGGTGCAGCCATAGCAGTGGTCCCTGACGACGATCGGATTGCCGTCGAGTTCGTTGCCCATGAGTTGACGCAGATGCACGCGTGGCTTGCCGTTCAATCGCAGCGGCAATCCGAGCATCTGGTTGAAGTCGCAGTCATAGACGTAGCCGCGCCAGTCCACGCTGACCAGGTTCCTGCACATCAGCGATTCGAGGTTCTGCGGCTGGTAGGCGTTCTTGAGCAACGCCATGTAGTGCTCGAACTGGCCTTTCGAGATGAGCGTGCTGCCGAAACGCTGGATCGGCATGTTGGTGAGCACGTACAGGTGGTTGAACACGATGCCGAAGCGCTCGCCGAGGTGGCGGTGGTAATCGGCCTCCAGCTTGTCCTGAGCGGGCGGCAGGGTGGCCCCTTGGGGGTTGTAGACCAGGTTCAGCGCGGGCCCCGGACCCGGTTGCCCGTAGCCGAGCGCGTTCAGCGTCCTTAGCGCGCGGATGCTCGACTCGAATACGCCCTTGCCGCGCTGGGCGTCCACGTTCTCTTCGAGGTAACACGGCAGCGAGGCGACGACTTCCACCGCATTCGCGGCGAGGAACTGCGCGAGATCTTCCTGTCCCGGCTGTTCCAGGATCGTCAGGTTGCAGCGATCCATCACGTGCACGCCGAGATTGCGCGCGGCGAGCACCAGTCCGCGGAAGTGCGCATTCAGCTCCGGCGCGCCGCCCGTGAGATCGAGGGTCTTGACGCGCGATGCCTTCAGGAACGCGATCACGTCCGAGATCGTCTCGCGGCTCATCATCTCGGTACGAGTAGGCCCGGCGTTCACGTGGCAGTGCACGCAGGTCTGGTTGCACTTGTAGCCGAGGTTGACCTGCAAGGTTTCCAGTCGCTTGCGGCGGATCGCTGGGAACTCACTGGTTTCGAGCCGGGGCAGTGTTGCGTGCATACGTCGTTCTCCGGATAGGGCTCTGATTGTATCGCCAGCTACGGGCCGGGTTGGCGGTTATTTAAAGCCAATCGCATGATCGAGCGATACCGGTCCGGCGCCACGGCCGATCAGGTACAGCATCAGGGCGGCCCACGAGAGGTGAGTGGGCCAGGCGCTGGGGTAGACGAAAATCTGTATCACTGCAGTCATGCCGAGCAGCGCGAGCGCCGAGAAGCGAGTGAAAAGTCCCAGCACCAGCAGGATCGGGAAAAGATGCTCCGCGTATGTGGCCATGTGCGCCGCGACCTCCGGCGGCAGCAGCGGCACTTTGTAGTCCTCGAGAAACAGGGTATAGGCAGTATCGTTGACGGTCAGGAATCCATCCACCTTGGTGCGGCCGGACAGGAAGAAGATCGCGGCGACGGCCACGCGTGCGGCGAGCGCGAGCAACCCGTGGCCGACGAGGGAGGTCAGTCGATCGGCGACTCGATTCCAGGCGTTACGCGGCCCTCTCGCGGACAGATCGATGACGGTTGCAGCAGCGTCGTTCATGGATGTTCCTCCGCAAATTGCCGGTCGTCAGTGAGGCTCATGCGGCCGAAAGCGCCGACTTCCAGCAGGGTGGCCATCAATCGCGAAATATCGGCATCGTCTTGCGCCTGGAGCGCTGCCTGCGCGCACTCGGCTAGCGTGTCGTCCGCGACGCAGGCGTCGAGAAAGGCGCAACCTGCGGCGTCGAGCGCGATCCACTCGACTGCGTCGCGCGGCCGCACGAGTAGCGCACCCTCAGGCTGCCAGTCGAGATCGGCGGCGGGTGCGTTGTCGGCGCGGTTCCGCGACCAGATGGTGTAAATCGGCGCATCGGAAAACCACGCCCAGCGCGCGGCCGGATGCGGGTGCAGCACTGTTTGGGCGAGAGCTTCGGGCGCAAGGCGGGCGACGGCGGAGGCATCGAGCGCGGCTGCATCAGGCGCGGCATGCGCTTCAGTCCAGTGGCGGTCGAGCCGCGCGACCCCGGGCAGATAGGGGAGTTGCGCGGCCGGCTCGAATCGCGCCAGGAAGTCCGGGAACGTCGCTCCGTAGCGCAGCAGCGTCGGATCGGCGGGCAGCGCCGCGCGGACGTAGATGGCTGCCGCGGCGCGGAACCACTCCTCGCCGACGAGGCGCACCACCGCAGGGTAATTGGCTTGAAGCGCGTCGATGCAGCCCTTCATAACGGTGTTTCGGTATACGGCAAACGCGGGCTGCGTGGTAAGTGCGGCTATCTCCTTCGAAGGCGCTGCCTCGGGCGCGATCAGCGCGTGCGCGAAGTCGTCCTGGAAGCGGGTGAGGGCGCCTGGGGTTGGCGTGCTCATCAGGCTGCCCTCGCGAGCGGCGGGCGAAGCACGGCATCGGCGCGCTCGCATTCGGATAACAGCGTGGTGAAGTCGGGCAGATTATCGTCGCGCTCGATCAGCGTAGGGCGTGCCCCGATTCTGGCAATCAGCCGCGCGTAGAGTGCCCAGACTTCAGGTGCGACGGGTGCGTCATGCGAATCGATGAGCAGCGTTTCTCCCAGATTCGGGTCTGGCGTATGGCCGGCAAGGTGAATTTCCATCACCCGCTCGCCGGGAAAAGCGTCGAGGTAGGCCTCGGCCGAGAAGCCGAGGTTTCGCGCGCTGACGTACACGTTGTTGACGTCGAGCAACAGGCCGCAGCCGGTGCGGTGAGTGAGTTCGGCGAGGAAGTCGATCTCGTCCCAGGCGTGCCCGTTGATTTTCAGGTAGTGCGAAGGGTTTTCGACAGCAATGCGCCGCTGTAGCGCGTCCTGCGTCCGGGACACGTTGTCGGCAATGCGCGTAAGCGTCTCGCCGGTGCGCGGAAACGGCAACAGGTCCGGGTGGTAAGCGCCGCGCCAGGTGGACCAGGCGAGATGCTCGGAAATCAGTGCCGGCTCGATGCGGCGCGCGAGCCTTGCCAGTCGTGCAAGGTGCGCCGGGTCGGGCTCGGCATCGGCCGCGAGCGACAGGGCGACGCCGTGCAGCGAGATGGCGTGGCGCGCGCGGATCGCTTCAAGCCACGCGAGGCGCGGGCCGCCGGCGACCAGGTAATTCTCGGGGTGCACCTCGAACCACAGTCCGTCCGCGGGGCAGGCGAGAGCCGCGTCGTAATGCTGCGGCTTCAGGCCGAGCCCCGCGGTGAGGACCGTGGTCATGGTTGCGAGGTGCTTGCCTCGGGGCGCGTCTTAGCTCTTGATCTCCTTCATCGAGCCCATGCCCTTCGGCGTCTTCATCGTGTCGCAGGTGCCCTTGGCGACGTACTTCCAGGCGTTGCCCTGGAAATCGACCTTGGAGGTTCCGGCGCAGGTGGTGCCGGGGCCGGCGGCGCAGTCGTTCTTGCCAGCCATCGAAACGCCGTAGCACTTCTCTTTTTCGCCCTTGATGGATGCGCCCTTGTCCTGCGCGAGAGCGGCGCCGGAGGCGAGAGCGGCGAGGGTGACGGCGGTGATTGCTAGGGTGCGTGATTTCATAGTGCAGACTCCTTGTATAGGTGGGGTAGGATAAATTCGCCGAGCGCTTGAACCGGAATTGGCCCGAAGCACGCGGTCTTGAGGTTATACGTAGCAAACTGGCAGTTGGTTACACGGTCGGGCAAAATTCACCGGGCTGTAACCAGATGCCTGCCGACAACGAACAACGAGATAAGGCTGCGTCAGCGCAAGCGACGACCGACCCCGGGGATCCGCTGGTGCGCGGGCTCGCCGGTGACACGTCAACCTATTACGCGAAGGCAGTTGAACTATCTTGCCTGAACTGGACGGCCGACTCGACGCGCGATCCGGTGCGGTAATGTGATGGTTACGGAAACCGCGTTCGACGGGTGGCCGTACGTTCGCGCAGCGCCTCAGATGCCGCCGGTCCGCTCGTCCTCGTAGAACCGGTAAAAGAAATACCCGTCCCTGAATGGGTGCTCGTCGGTCACGTGATGGATGATGAACAAGTCGATCAGGCGCTGGCCAAGCGTCATCGCTTCGTTGTGCGACAGGCCCGATTCGTGCGTGAGCCAAGCCACCGCCTCCGCGCCGACGAAGCACGATGGGAAGGTAATCGCATGAAACGTGCGATCTCTGATTGCAACCCCGTTGGAGGATCGCATGCGCTGGAGCAGCGCGCCGAGATCGACGGCCGCAAGCCGCGGGCTGTCAGCGGCGTGGCGGTAGAAATAATGACCGTCGACAAACGGCTGTTCGCGCACCACGTGATAGATGTGCCCGAGGTCGAGCAACGCCTGCCCGATCTGCACCGCTTGCGCGCGGGCGAGTCCTGTCTCCGCCGCGATCCAATTCGTCGCAGCGGCGCCGATGAAGCATTCCTGGTAGGTCTGCAGCTGATACATGCGGTCGCGCACCTCGGGTCCGCCCGCTGCGCGCATGCGGGCCATGAACTCGTCGTCCCGCACGCCCCGCGCCTGCAACGCGGCGCGCGTCACCCAGGCCCGGGCTATCACGCCGCCATTGTGCTGCGGTCCGGGTCGCGCGGGCATCGCTCGCGCCAGCTGCGCCTCGTCCGGGCCGGCGCTATCCAGCGCGCCCAGCAAGACGCTCAGGACGGGCACGACGGTTTGCCGCAAGTGCTGCGCCGAGCACCCGCACAGCAGATCGCGCGCGCCGTGACGCCGCGCCCAGGCTCGTTCCTCCGGCCGGACGGCGTGCACAGCGCTGCAGTAGAGGACGAGCCGTCCCGAGGCGCAGTTCGCGTCCTTCCAGGCGCAGAACCCCGAGAGAGGGGTCCGGAGCTGCGCGAGCACCGCCAGGTCGAGCACGATGAGCGAGGGGTCTTCCCCGGCGCGCATCGCGCGCATCACCTCGGTCTCGAGATGCGCGCTGGGCGATACGGTAACGGCCGCCACGCCGTGCGCCTCGAGCGCGGCGGCCAGCAACTGCTGTTGTGGCTCGGACGCGATCGCGAGGACGGCACGCCTGGACATAGCGGTCATGGTGGATTGAAGTTTTCCGCAAGCCAAGACCGGGATCGGTTCGAAGCATGCGGTCTGGGAAGTAGTTCGCCGCGTATTGGCGAATCGTTACAGGTCGGGCACAATTCGCCCCGGCACGAACTTTTTTCCCGGATGTAACCCAGCGCATCCAATCAACGAATAGGAATGGAAGACCGCGTGAGCGCAAGCGAAGACCGGTTGAGGGACTTGCTGGTCCGCGGGCTTGCCGGCGATGCGCCGGCTTACCACGCATGCCTGAAGGAGTTGAGCGCGCATCTGCGCGCTTTCCTCAGGAGGCGGCTTACCCGCTTGCCGGACGAAGTGGAGGATCTCGTGCAGGAAACGTTACTGGCCGTCCACAACCAGCGTCATACTTATGACGCCGGCCAGCCGCTGACGGCATGGATCCACGCGATCGCGCGCTACAAGCTGGTCGACCTGTGGCGCCGGCGCGCGGGACGGGATGCGCTCAACGACCCACTCGACGACGAACTCGGTGTGTTTGCTGCTTCCGACACCGAGGCGGCCGATGCACGGCGCGATATCGCCAGGCTGCTCGAGCGGCTGCCGGACCGGCAACGATTGCCGATTATCCACATGAAACTGGAAGGCTTGTCGGTAGTCGAGACGGCGCGGGCGACCGGCATGTCGGAAGCGGCGGTGAAGGTGGGCGTGCACCGCGGCCTGAAGGCGCTCGCGGCTATGATCCGGGATGAACCGTGAAGACCGATGAACTGATCACAGTACTCGCCAGCGGTGCGGGCGCCGTCGAGCCCGGCGCGTGGCAGCGCCGCTACGCGGCCGCGCTCGGCTGGGGCGCGTTTGGCGCGACGCTGCTGATGGCGATCATGCTCGGCGTGCGGCCGGATCTCGTTGATGCCCTGCGGCTGCCGATGTTCTGGGTGAAGCTGGCGTTTCCCGCCGCGCTATTCGCGGGGGCGCTGCTCGCGGTGTTGCGGCTGTCGCGTCCGGGCGTCCCGCTCGGGCGCGCGCCCGCGGTGATTGCCGCGCCCGTGCTGGCGATGTGGCTGCTCGCGGCAGTCGTGCTGGTCGGCGCCGATCCCGGGGAGCGCAAGGAGCTGGTCCTTGGCTTCAGCGCGGCTTCCTGCCCGTTCACGATCGCATTGCTGTCCGTCCCG
>CAZFRR010000157.1:0-32661 GCA_964521405.1 uncultured Streptomycetaceae bacterium
CTTGGGCACGGTGAAGGGCGGGTGTGGGCTGATGTAGGAAACGAGCAGCACCCACGGCTTGCCCCTTTCGCGCCCGTGGCGCTCGAGCCATTCGATGGATTTCGCGGTGATGCGGCGGTCGTAATCCTGATAATGGGTCTCGCCGGCCCCGGACCGCTCCATGTAGAGCTTCCAGAAACTGCCGTCGTCCTTGGGCGGCTCCGCATCGTAGCCGCGCAGCAGGTTCTTGATTGCGCCCTTGCCCTCGTGCAGGTGCATGGGCTCGATCTCCTCGGTGAAGCCATTGTCGTCTTCGCCCGAGCGATAGTGGAGCTTGCCTACTGCGACCACGGTGTGGCCCTGCCCGCGCAGGCGATGGTGCCAGCTCGGCACGCGCCCGTCGTAGGCGATGGCGTTGTCCCAGTAGCCGGTCTGGTGCGGGTAGCGGCCGGTCGCGAGGCTCGCGCGCGCCGGGCAGCACAGTGGGCTCGTGGAATACGAGCGCTCGAAGCGCGCGCCGGCCGCTGCGATGCGGTCGATCGCAGGCGTCCTGACGATGGGATGGCCGTAACAGCCGGTCACCTGCCGGTTATGGTTATCCGACAGGAAGAAGATGAGGTTGGCGGGCTGCATCGGTTCTCCAGTCCGGTCACTGGTCACTGGTCACGCTCCATCAGAAGTAAGTGGCCTTGACTCCCGGCGGGGGCGAGTAGCGGAAGGTGCCTTTCTTGAGTATCGCTTCCTTCCCGCCGTTCTTCTCAATGTGGGCCTGCTGGTCCGCCCGCGCGAGCCGGTCCGCCGCTTCGGGATCCACGACTCTCCGCAATTGCGTTTCGCACTCGGCGCTCACGGCTTTGAACGCCGGGTTGCGCCCAAGGTCGTTGCGCTCGTGCGGATCGGCCCGGAGATCGAACAGCATTGGCGGCATGCCGACGTAGTGGATGTACTTGTACTGCCCGTGACGGATCATGTACGACCCCGTGATAGCGCCCGCGGCGTGGTACTCGGAGAGGACGGTCCGCTGCGGGACTCTGCCTTGCGCGATGTCGAGGAGCGATGCGCCCGGCAGGTCGCGGTCGCGCGGGTCGGGCTGCGCGCCGAGCGCATGGATGAAGGTCGGGAAGCCGTCCGCCAGCGTGACCGGCGTGTCGCACACCTTGCCGGCCGGAACATCGGGCCCCGCCATGATCATAGGGATGCCCGCCGACTCCTCGTACATCGTGGACTTGCCCCACAGGCCGCGCGTGCCGAGATTGTCGCCGTGGTCGGATGAATAAACGATCCGGGTGTCCTGCGCGAGGCCGGTTTCTGCCAGCGCGCGGAGGATTTTTCCGACGTTGTCGTCGAGGAACGAAGTGAGCCCGAAATAGGCGGCGATTGCGCGCCGTACCATCGGCTCATCGAACGGCTCGTCGAAGCACTGGCACTTGCGCATGGCTTCGATGAAGGGATGGTTCGGGCGTTCGGCCGCATCGTACATCGCCGGCCACGGCACCCGGTCCTCCGGGTAGAGATCGAAGAACTGCTGCGGCGCGATCAGCGGAAAGTGCGGGGAGACGAAGCCCACGTAGAGCGCCCAGGGTTTATCCCGGTGCCGGGGCGCCGAGTTCTTGAGCCATTTCACGGTCTCGTCGGCGATCGACCGGTCGTAGCGGGTGTAATCGGACTCGCCGGGCCCGGCTTCGGGGCCCAGCTTGAGCGAGCCCGGGCGCCGCGGCAGTTCGTCGCGGATCAGGCCCAGCAGGTCGCCCACGCCGTTGACGATGTGCAGCGGCAGGATTTCCTCGTCGAAGCCGTTCGCCTGCGGCTTCGATTCCTTGTAATGCAGCTTGCCGATCGAGGCCGCGTGATGACCCTGCTCCCTCAGCCGGTGGCCCCAGCTGGCCGGCTGGCCTTCGTAGGCGATGGCATTGTCCCAGCAGCGCACGTCGTGAACGTAGCGACCGGTGGCAAAGGCTGCGCGCGCCGGCACGCAGATCGGGCAGTTGGTGTAGGCGCTGGTGAAGCGCGTGCCGCGCGCCGCCAGCGCATCGAGATTGGGCGTGCGGATCATCGGGTGCCCGTAGCAGCCGGTGACGCGCTTGTTGTGCTCGTCGGACAGGATGAACAGCAGGTTGGTCGGTTTCATAAGCCGTCAGCTGCCAGCCGCCAGTTTGCAGGCGCTGCCAACTGCCAACTGTCAACTGCCCACTCGTCAGCGGTCACTTGTATTTCCGCGTAATGAGATCCGCCACGCTCGCGCCCTTGTCAATGTCGGCCTTGCGCCTGGTGTCGCCCGCATCGATCTGGCGCGCGATCGCCAGCAGTTCCGCCGCCCGCTCGCGCGGCACGAAGGCGACGCCGGCCTCGTCCGCGCACACGAGATCGCCGGGTCTCACCTGCACGCCGCAGATCTCGACGACGCCGTTCACCTCCACCGTCTCCATGCGCCACTTGCCGGTGATCGGCGTGAAGCCTTTGCACCACACCGGCCAATCCATGTTGCGGTAGCCGTCGGGATCGCGCACCGTGGCGTCCACGATCGCGCCGATAAAGCCCTGGCGCTTCGCGAGGGTCGCCGACTGGCCGCCCATGTTGGAGCAGCCCATGACGCCCTGGATCACCAGCACGTCGCCGGGCTCGGCAAGGTTATGGGCCTCGGTCTCGCCCTGCGTGTTGGTTTTGTCCACCGTCGCCGCCTTGTGGATCTGCGCGACGCGCTGGATGTTCCGTACTGTCAGCGCCGGGCCGACGATGCGGGAGCCCGGAGTCACCGGCGGCAGCACGTAGGCGGGCACCACGCCGACGATGCCGAGCTGGTCCATCGAGTCGGAAATCGTGCCGGTGAGATCGACCAGCACCTTGAAGCCTTCGACGATGTCTTGCGGCAGGCGCGGCAGCTCGGTCAAGCGGATCGCGTCGCGCGGCAATTTCCCGAGGGTAGTCTTGGTCATGAATCCTCCTTCCGGATGCTATATTACGGCATCGGGCCGCAGCCGTTTCCCGACACGCGAGATTTTTCCGGAAGGCGAGGCGGGCCGGTCCAGCCACGAGCAACGAGCAACGAGTCACGCAGTCCGAAGCACCGGAGTGGGATATCCAGATGGCGAAAGCAAAACCAAAGAGCGGAATGCGCAAGGGCCTCACCGCTTATGGCGACGAGGGATTTTCGCTGTTCCTGCGCAAGGCCTTTATCAAGGCGATGGGCTATTCCGACGAAGTGCTGGAACGCCCCATCGTCGGAATTACAAATACTTATAGTGGTTTCAATGCCTGCCATCGAACGGTGCCCGAGCTGATCGAGGCGGTGAAGCGCGGCGTCATGCTGGCGGGCGGGCTGCCGGTTGAGTTTCCCACCATCACGCTGCACGAGTCGTTCGCGCACCCGACCAGCATGTATCTGCGCAATCTCATGGCGATGGACGCGGAAGAGATGATCCGCGCGCAGCCGCTGGACGCGGTGGTGCTGATCGGCGGCTGCGACAAGACGGTGCCGGCGCTCCTGATGGGCGCGGCGAGCGCCAACGTGCCGGCGATCCTGATGGTGACGGGGCCGATGATCACCGGCGAGCACCGGGGCGAGCGGCTCGGCGCCTGCACCGACTGCCGCCGCTACTGGGGCAAGTTCCGCGCGGGCGAGATCGACGAGCAGGAGATCAACGCGGTCAACGACCAGCTGTGCCCTTCCGCCGGCACCTGCATGGTGATGGGTACGGCCTCCACCATGGCGCTCTGTTCCGAGGCGCTCGGCATGATGCTGCCGCAGAGCGCGTGCATACCAGCGGTGATGGCGGAGCGCCTGCGCAACGCCGAGGCGAGCGGCGCGCGCGCGGTGGCGATGTCGAAGGAGCGGCTGACGCCCGACCGGATCATGACGCCGGCTGCTTTCGAGAACGCGCTTCGGCTGCTGCTCGCAATCGGCGGCTCGACCAACGCCATCGTGCACCTCGCGGCGATGGCGGGCCGGCTTGGCATCGCGCTCGACCTCGATGCTTTCGACCGCATGGGCAAGAAGACGCCGGTGCTGGTGGATCTCAAGCCGACCGGCCAGCATTACATGGAAGATCTCTACAAGGCGGGCGGGGCGGCGACCATCCTGCGGGAGTTGAGGCCGCTGCTTAACCTCGATGCGCTGACCGTGACCGGCAGGAGCCTGGGCGAGAATATCGCGGGGACGCCGCCGTCCTGGTCAGGGCAGCAGGTGGTGCGTCCATCGAAGAATCCGATTTTCAAGTCGGGCGGCATCGCGTTCCTCCGCGGCAACCTCGCGCCCGGCGGCGCCATCATCAAGCAGGCCGCGATGGACCCTAAGCTGATGAAGCACGAGGGCAGGGCGGTGGTATTCGAATCGCTCGAGGACCTCGCGAACCGCGTCGACGACCCGAACCTGGACGTCACGGCCGGCGACGTGCTGGTGCTGAAGAGCGCGGGACCCAAAGGCGCGCCGGGCATGCCCGAGGCGGGTTACATCCCGATTCCGAAAAAGCTGGCTCAAAAGGGCGTGAAGGACATGGTGCGGATCTCGGACGCGCGCATGAGCGGCACCGCGTTCGGCGCCATCGTGCTGCACGTGACGCCGGAGTCGGCAGTGGGCGGGCCGCTCGCGCTGGTGAAGAACGGCGACCGCATCCTGCTGGATGTTGCCAAGCGCAAGCTCGAATTGAAGGTGAGCGCGCAGGAGCTGGCGAAGCGCCGCAAGGCCTGGCGCGCGCCGCGTGCGCGGCCGGAAGACCGGCGCGGCTACCGCAAGCTGTTCATGGATACGGTGACCCAGGCCGACCGGGGGTGCGATTTCGATTTCTGCGTGCCGGAGTTGACGGTGCGCGTGCCGCGCGCGAAGCGCTGAGCAAAAATATTGAACCGCCAAGTCCTGTTAAAGCCGGACGCGGGGCGCCGGTTTAACTCCGCGCGTTGGAACGGACGAATCTGCCGCCGCTCAACGCACGGAAATGTTGCTCCGACCCCTAGGTATCGTTGAACCTTGAACCTTGAACCCGGAACCGGTCCTTCCCTCATCCCTCATCCCTCATCCCTCATCCCTCGGTAGGTCCCTCATTCCTCAGGCGGGTTTCTCCTCACCAGACTCGCCGTGTCTGTCTTGGGGCCACTTCCGCAGCCGCGGTGTTTTCGAAAGGCTGTACACCTTTTGTCCGCCGCGGCGTTCTTGGTTCGAGAGCGGCTCGATATTGACTGGATTTGACCGGAATTCGCTTATAAGCGATAATAGCCATGGACATCTTCCACTACCTGACGGAATCGGGGCGGGACCTTTACCAGGACTGGCTCGATGGCCTCAGGGACATGCGCGCACGAGTCGCCATTCAGCGGAGAGTGGACCGGCTGTCTGCCGGTAACTATGGCGATCACGAATTTTGCCGGGAGGGGGTATGGGAATTGCGCGTTGACGTCGGGGCCGGCTATCGCGTGTATTACGCGCGAGCGGGGCGGAAGACGGTACTTTTACTGTGCGGGGGTGACAAGCGGTCGCAACCGGCCGACATTGCCCGGGGAGTGAAGTACTGGAACGACTACCAGCGGAGAGTGCCATGAAACGTAAGTCGAAAGTGCTGCCATTCCGCAGTCATGAGGAAGCGACCGCGGAGAGTTTCCGTAACGATCCGGAATTCGCCGCCGAGTATCTGAATGCAGTGCTCGAGGACGGCGATCAGGAAGAAATGCTGCTTGCCCTGCGCCGTATGGCGCGAGCTTTCGGCGGCGTGTCCAGGCTGGCCGGGGAAGCTGAACTCAATGCCACGTCACTCTACCGGACGCTATCGCCACAGGGCAACCCGGAGCTCAGGAGCCTGACGGCGCTGCTGAAGGCGATGGGAATGCGGCTTGCGGTGAGACCGGTTCGAGAACGTGGCGCCCGCCGATCGCGAATTGCAGCCACCCGCTGAGACTCGAGTGACCGATTAACGCCGAGACTTACCCACTCAGTCCTCATCCCTCAGCACTCAGACTCCGGCGTCTTGCTGCCGTCGTAGCGAACGGTGAGCGGACGGTCAGAACGCGCATGGAACGAGTCCAATCCGGGCAGGGCATCCAGCCGCAGCTTACCAGAGCCGGATACCGGCGGTCGGATGGGCCGGCAGACCTGTCCGGGTCGAAAATATTGCATTGCGCTGGGACTCTACCCCCTTAACGGTTTCGCTGGTATCGTGTCGCACTGAGCGATTTCTCGCTTCCGTTGGCTGCGTCCCGCAAGGGTAAAAACAACGCGAGGACCGGCCGAAGGCGGCTGCGGTTTGAGGCAATCCTTTAGGGGGGCACACGAGTGGCGATTGGCACCGGTCTGCGTTTGAGTTGCGCGCGTCTCTACTGTTGTATTCGGGCGATCCGCTCGCTCCCCGGCACCGCTTCCCGATATCGGCCAGGCCCCGGACTGGTCGCAATCGGAATTCTCCTCGGCGTAACCGGCGGCGTTACCCACGCCCAGGCGCCGATCCGGATCGGCGCATCAATGGGTTTGACCGGGGCTTATGCCGAGTTCGGTCAAACGATACAGCGTGGTTACCAGCTCTGCCTCAAGCACGCGAACGAGAAGGGTGGCGTGCTGGGGAGGAAGCTCGAACTGACAGTTCTGGACGACCAGTCCCAGATCCCGCCTGCTGTTGCGATCTACGAGCGGCTTCTTGCGGAGGACAAGGTCGACCTGGTCTTTTCCCCATATTCTTCGCCGACCACCGACGCTGTTGCCGCCGTAACCGAAAAATACGGAAAGCCCATGGTGGCGGCCGGTGCAGCCACGACCTCTTTGTTCAAGAAGGGGCGGCGTTTCCTGTTCATGCTGCTCTCGCCGGCGGAAGTCTATCTCGAAGGCCTCATCGACCTCGCGGCCAAGCGTGGATTGAAGACGGTCGCTGTGATTCATGAGGATACGCTGTTTCCGAAAGCCATCGCGCAGGGGACGGTGGATCTCGCGAAGAAAAGGGGGCTGCAGGTCGTCGCCGTGGAGCACTATCCACGGAACACGAAGGACTTCGCGCCGATTCTGGCCAGGTTCAAGGCGGCAAACCCCGACGTGATCGCCGCCGCCACTTATTTCGATGACGCGGTCGCGATCACGCGCGGCTTGAGGGAACTCGACATCAATCCCAGAATGTTCGCCGTGACCGCCGGTGGCGATTTGCCGAAGTTTTATGAAACGCTCGGCCGCTCCGCGGAGTTCGTCTACGGCGGGAGCCAGTGGGAAGCCGAGTTGGTGACGCTCCGGGCTGGTGGCCTCGTGCCGGTCGCGCGCCAGTATCCCGGCGCGAGCGAGTTCGTCGAGGCCTATCGGAAGGAATTTCCCGGCGCGGACCTCTCTTATCAAACAGCCCAGGGTTACGCCGCCTGCCAGGTCCTGCTGGAAGGCGTGCGGCGTGCCGGCGGTCTCGACGGCGAAAAGATCCGTGACGCCATCTTGAAATTCAACTCTCATACCGTATTTGGCACCTTCAGGGTCGATCCGGACGGTTTTCAGAGCGGGCACAAGATGGTGCTGTTCCAGTGGCAGGACGGGAAAAAGGCGATCGTGTGGCCGGAGGAACTGGCGCCGGACCGGCCGCGCTTCCCGACACCCGCGTGGAGCCAGCGCAAGTGAAATCGAGATGCCAATAAGGAATAGGTTCGCCCGATCTTTCGGACTGCTCGGATTGCTGGCTCTTGCGTGCTCCGGCGCGGCGCAGGCGCAGCAACCGATCCGCATCGGCGCCTCCCTGTCTCAGACGGGCTCGTTCGCCAATCTGGGGCAGAACCAGCTGCGTGGCTACCAGCTCTGCGTCAAGCAGGCGAACGAGAAAGGCGGTGTGCTGGGGCGCAAGCTCGAGTTCATTTTCGAAGACGACCAGTCGCAGGCGCCGGTGGCAGTGCGGATCTACGAGAAGCTCATCACGCAGGACAAGGTGGACGCCATCCTTGGGCCGTACTCCTCACCGATTACTGAGGCAGTTGCCGACGTAAGCGAAAAACACCGGATGCCGATGGTGGCCCCCAATGCCTCCACCACCTCGATCTTCAGGAAGGGGCGCAGGTTCGTGTTCATGGTGACGTCGGCGGCCGAGGTGTACCTCGAGGGGCTGATCGACATTGCCGCCAAACGCGGACTCAAGACCGTGGCGGTCATCGGTGAGGACACCCTTTTCCCCAAGGCATCGGTCCAGGGGACCGTGGAGCTGGCGAAGAAAATGGGGCTGCAGGTGGTGCTGGTGGAGTCCTATCCGAAAGGCGCCATCGACTTCACGGCGTTGCTGCGCAAGGTCGCCGCGGTGAAACCGGATGTTGTGGCGGCGGCGACCTACTTCGATGATGCCGTCGCCATCACGCGCGGCCTCAAGGCGCTCGATATAAACCCGAAGCTTTTCGGCGTGACCGTGGGCGGCGATGTGCCGAAGTTCCACGAGCTCCTGGGGCGCGACGCCGACTTCGTCTATGGCGGGTCGCAGTGGCTGCCGGAGCTGGTAACGCTGCGGGCCGGCGGCCTGATCCCGATCGCGCGCCAGTACCCGGGCGCCGCGGAGTTCGTCGAGGCGCATAACAAGGAGTTTCCGGGCGCCGGATTTTCCTACCAGACGGTGGCGGGCTACGGCGGGTGCCAGATTTTCCTGGAAGCCGTGCGGCGCGCACAATCACTGGATGGCGAGCGGATACGGAATGCCATCCTGAAACTGGATACTCATACGGCCTACGGCGCGTTCAAGGTCGACGAGGGCGGGTTCCAGACCGCCCACAAGATGGTGCTGTTCCAGTGGCAGGACGGCAAGAAGGCAATCGTGTGGCCCGAGGAACTGGCGCCGGACCGGCCGCGCTTCCCGACGCCGCCGTGGAACAAGCGGTGATGGACTCCATGCGCGGCGGCTGGTTCAGGAGCCTGGCCGCGCTGGTCGCGGCAGCCGTCCTGTCGTCATCGGCAGCGGCGGCGGAACCCGCCAGGCCGTACCGCATCGGCGTGCTCAACGAAGCCTGGGCCGCGAATCACCCGACGTTCGAAGGGCTTCGGACCGGGCTGCGCGAACTGGGCTTCCAGGAGGGCCGCGATGTCACGTTCGACATCCGCTTCACGAAGGGGGATCCCCAGGCGATGCCGGCCGAGGCCGAGGCGCTGGTGAAAGCCGGCGTCGACCTCATTTTCACCAGCAAGGAATCCGCGACAATAGCAGCGAAGGCGGTGACCCGGAAGCTGCCTATCGTATTCACCCTCGTCGGCGACCCGGTCGAGTCGGGTATTGTCACTCAACTCGCGCGTCCGGGAGGCAACGTCACCGGAATTTCAAGCCTGACGCCCGAAATGATGCCGAAACGGCTGGAGGTCTTGAAAACGCTCTACCCGGCGGTCAAGCGCGTGTGGTATATCCATGACGCGACCGATCCCACGGGCGCGGCAGCGATGGCGAGGGTGCTCCGTGCAGCGTCGCATTTTCGCATCGAGATGGTGCCCGTCGGCGTTGCAGACGCCTCGCAAGTTACGGCCGTGCTCAAGAAACTCCAAAAGGGAGACGCTCTCCTCGCCCCGGACCAGGAAGGTCTCGACATCAACGCCAAGATCCTCCAGAAGTCGCTCGAGTCGCGCGTCCCGGCGGTGTTCCCGTCGTCGCTCTGGATCGAGCACGGAGGCCTGGCGTCGTACGGGCCCGACTATTACGCACAAGGCGTGCAGGCGGCGCGGCTCGTCGCGAAGATCCTGCGGGGAACCCAGCCGGCGGATCTGCCGGTCGAGAGCGCCGACCGATTCTATCTCACCGTCAATCTCAAGACCTCGAGCCTTCTTGGCCTCGCGATGCCGCGTAAGGTCCTGCTGCGCGCAGACAGCATATGGTGATGAGCGAGACGCGCCCGCAGGGGAGGCTTTTTCGGAAGTACGTCGCCGTAATCGTCGTTCTCGTTGGCGGCATGCTCACGGCGAGCGGCCTCGTCGAGCTCTACCTCGTCTACCAAGACACCAAACGCTCGGTCATCAGCATCCAGCGGGAAAAAGCCCTGGCGGCAGCGGAGCGCATCGAGCTGTTCGTCAAGGAGATCGAGAGCGACGTGCGGGGCACCACCCACGCGGCCACGGGGGGCGCAACTTTGGCGTCGCCGGGAACGCAGAGTGTCGCGCTCCCGAAAACGCTAGTGGCGGCTCTTGCAGAACAACGCGAAATCGACTTTTTGCAGCTCCTCAGGAACGTCCCGGCGGTCATGGAAGTGAGGCATATCGACTCATCGGGCAGGGAACAACTGCGGGTGTCGCGGCTCGCGCTGGATGCAACCGGCAGCGGCGAGGACTTCTCCGGAAATCCCGCATTCCTGGGCGCAAGGTTGGGCAATGCCCACTTCAGCCCGGTGCGCTTCCACAACGACTCCGAGCCCTACATGACCATCAGTGTGCCCTCGGGCCGTGTACCGGTGGAAGTCACCGTCACCGAGGTCAGCCTGAGGGCCATCTGGGATGTGGTTTCCCGGATCCGGATCGGCCGTTCGGGTTACGCCTACGTCGTTGACTCGGGCGGGCGCCTCATCGCGCATCCGGACGTAAGCCTCGTGCTTCAGAAGCGCGATCTCTCGGCGCTCGCGCAGGTGAAGGCGGCGCGGGAGGCGCGCCCGGCATCGTCGCCCGAGGAGGCATCGGCCATGGTTACTGCCGGCCTCGATGGCAAGCAGGCTCTTGTCACACACGCTGCCATTGCCTCGCTCGGATGGTTTGTGTTCGTGGAGCAGCCGATCACCGAGGTATTTGCGCCGCTCCAGGTCGCTATTCTCTGGGGCGTTGTCATCCTGATCGTGGGGCTCGTGCTCTCGGTGCTGGCGAGCGTTGTCCTGGCGCGTCGCATGGTCGCTCCCATCCGCACACTGCAAGCGGGCGCAGCGCGGATTGGCGCCGGCGATCTCGGCCACCGGATCGAACTGCAAACCGGCGACGAAATCCAGGCCCTCGGCGACGAGTTCAACCGGACGGCGGCCAAACTCCAGGAATCGTACGCCGGTCTTGAGCAGAAAGTGCAGGCACGCACCGCCGAGCTCACGCAATCCATCGCGGAGCTGCGCGCGCTCGGCGAGGTGGGCTCGCTGGTCAGCTCTTCGCTCGACCTCCAGACAGTCCTTTCGACGATCGTCACGCACGCGGTTCAGCTGTCGAGCGCGGATGCCGGCACCATCTACGAATTCGACGAGTCGGACGACGTATTCGTGCCGCGCGCGAACTATGGTTTGAGCGACGAGGCGGTGACGATGCTTCGTGACTCAAAACTGCGCATGGGCGAAGGCGGGGTGGGGCGCGCGGCCGCGCTCCGGGAGATTGTCCAGATTCCCGACGTCGAGCAGGATCCCACCTACCGGATGCGCGATGTCATGCGGCGCTACGGCTTCCGCGCCTTGCTCGCGGTCCCGCTCCTGCGGGAAGGGCGCGTGATCGGCGGCTTCGTCATCCGGCGCAAGACCGTGGGCGAGTTTCCGCAGCCGGTGGTCAGCCTGCTCCAGTCATTTGCGGCGCAATCGGTGCTCGCGATCCAGAATGCGCGCTACTTCCGCGAGATCCAGGACAAGAGCGAGGCGCTCGCGGCCGCGAGCCAGCACAAGTCCCAGTTTCTCGCCAACATGTCGCACGAGTTGCGCACGCCGCTGAACGCCATTATCGGGGTGACGGAGATGGTGCTGGAGGATGCCCGCGACCTCAAGCGGGATGACGAAATCGAGCCGCTGGAGCGCGTGCTCCGGGCGGGGCGCCACCTGCTGGCGCTGATCAACGACATTCTCGACCTCTCCAAGATCGAGGCCGGGAAGATGGACATGCACCTCGAATCCTTCCCCGTCGCGCCGCTGATCGAGGACATCATCAAGAACATCCAGCCGCTGGCGGCAAAGAGCGGCAACGAGCTCACCGTAAGCTGTCCGGCCGGCGTGGGAACGATGCATGCCGACCAGACGCGGGTGCGGCAGGCGCTGCTCAACCTCGTCAGCAATGCCAACAAGTTCACCGAGCGCGGCAAGGTTACGGTCGACGTGCGCCGCGCATCGGAGGGCGGCCGCGACTGGATCACGGCCGCGGTCAAGGATACCGGCATCGGCATGACGCCGGAGCAACTGGGCCGGTTGTTCCAGGAGTTCATGCAGGCCGATGCCTCGACCACGCGCAAGTACGGAGGCACCGGGCTCGGGCTCGCCATCAGCCGGCGCTTCTGCCAGATGATGGGCGGCGACATTACCGTCGAGAGCGAAGTCGGCCGCGGTTCGACCTTCACCATCCGTCTTCCCGCCGAGGTGCTGGCGGCGCAACCCGTGCCGTTGCCCCGGAGCGCAGCCGCTTCGCGGGCGCCGGCGCCAGCGGGCGCCACGCCGGTGGTGCTGGTCGTGGACGATGATCCCACCGTGCGCGAGATGACGGAGCGATTTCTCACGCGTGAGGGTTTTTCCGTGGTGACGGCAGACGGCGGCCGGGAAGGGCTGCGGCTCACGCGGGAGCTGCATCCGGCCGCCATCACGCTCGATGTGATGATGCCCGATATCGACGGCTGGACGGTGCTCGCCGCGATCAAGGGCGACCCCGCGCTGGCGGACATCCCCGTCATCCTCATGACGATCCTGGATGAGAGAAACCGGGGCTATTCCCTCGGCGCGGCCGACTACATGGTGAAGCCGGTGGACCGCGAACGTCTCGGGCAGGTACTGCACGAGATCGTGGGACACGGCAGTCGCCACGTGCTGGTGGTGGACGACGACGAGATCCTGCGCCGGGGAATCGCGCAGACTCTTGAAAAGGATGGATGGAAGGTGAGGGAGGCGGAAAATGGCAGGGTCGGGCTGGAGCGACTGGCCGAGGCCGTTCCCGATGCCATCGTGCTGGATCTCATGATGCCGGAGGTGGACGGGTTCGGGTTCCTGGAAGCGCTGCGCCACCGCGCCGAGTGGCGCCACATCCCGGTGGTCCTGGTGACCGCCAAGGACCTGACGGAAGAGGACCACCACCGCCTGAGTGGCGGCGTCGAGCACATTCTGCAGAAGGATGCCCCGACGCGGGACGAGATGCTGCACGAGGTCAGCGCGACGCTGGCCGGATGCATCGAGCGCGCTCGCGCCCGTAACGCGGCGGGGGAGCGCAAGTAAAGGTATCCTATGCATTGCCGCGCGAAGTCGCGCGTTTTTTAACGGGGGGCACCGTCATGCGCGGTGCGCCGGCCGAAAAGGAAACATCGAAATGAGCACGATACTCTGCGTCGAGGACAACGAAGACAATCTCTACATGCTGCAGCGGCGCCTCACCCGCGCCGGGTTCGAGGTCAAGATCGCGATGAACGGCAAGCAGGCCGTCGATTGGGCGAAGACGCTGCTGCCCAACCTGATCGTGATGGATCTCAACCTTCCGGGGCTCGACGGCTTCGAGGCGACGCGTCAATTGAAGAACCAGCCCGAGACCAAACACATCCCGATCATCGTCCTGTCCGCCCACGACCGGGAGAAGAACCGCGAGAAGGCGCTTGCCGCCGGCTGCGATGACTTCGAGACCAAGCCAACGGATTTCGAGGAACTGGTCCGCAAGATCCACGCGCTGCTCGGCCAGGGCGCCAAGGCTTGACCGGCCGCGCAGCCGCTCGCGCGCGAATAGCCTGCAGCGGGCGCCGCCGCGGCGCGCGGGTGACGGAGACGGGATCGTGAGAATTCTCTACGTCGAGGACAACGACGACAACATTTACGTCGTGAAGAGCCGGTTCACGCGCGCCGGCTTCACCGTTCTGGTGGCGACCGACGGCGAGCAGGGGGTCGCCATGGCGGCAGCCGAGCAGCCGGACCTGATACTGATGGACCTGAGGCTGCCGGTGCTGGACGGGTGGGAGGCGACGAGACGGATCAAGGCGCAGTCCGAGACCCGGCACATTCCCATCATCGCGCTCACCGCGCACGCCATGGCCGGCGACCGCGAGAAGGCGCTGGCGGCGGGCTGCGATGACTTCGACACCAAGCCGGTGGAGCTGCCGAGGCTCCTGGAGAAGGTGCGCGCGCTGCTGCCGAAGAATGAGGCGACATGAGTGCGAGCACGAGCGCGCTGCTGATCGTCGACGACAACGAGGACAACCGCTACACGCTGACGAGACGGCTGCAGCGGGAGGGCTACGAGAATCTCACGACCGCCAACGACGGGCAGCAGGCGCTCGACCTGTTGCAATCGCGACCGTTTGACCTCTTGCTGCTCGATGTCATGATGCAGGGGTTGAACGGCTACGAGGTCCTGGAACGCATGCGCGCCGATAACCGGCTGCGGCACATTCCCGTCATCATGATTTCGGCGCTCGATGAGATTGAAAGCGTGATCCGCTGCATCGAGCTGGGCGCCGAGGACTACCTCTCCAAGCCGTTCAACCCGACGCTGCTGCGGGCGCGGGTCGGCGCGAGCCTGGAGAAGAAGCGCCTGCGCGACGAGCTGGTGCGCCATACGCGCCGCATGGAACAGGAGCTGGAGACGGCACGCGAGATCCAGCTCAGCATGGTGCCCGCTGAATTTCCCGCGCCGACGCCGGAGCGCCCGCTCGAGATCTTCGCCACGCTCCAGCCCGCCCGCGAGGTCGGCGGAGACCTCTACGATTTCTTCTGGGTGAGCCCGGTGCGCCTGTGCCTGGTCGTGGCGGACGTATCGGACAAGGGCGCCGGCGCCGCGCTGTTCATGGCGCGCGCGAAAAGCGTTATCCATCTGCTGGCGTCGCTGCTGCCCGGGCAGGGCGGGCGCCCCGCGACTGCCGCGGAACTCATGGCGCGGGTGAATCAGGAGCTGTGCCGCGACAATCCCCACTGCCTGTTCGTGACGCTGGTGCTCGCCACGCTCGATGCGAGGACCGGCGAGCTCGAGTACTGCAGCGCCGGTCACCATCCGCCGTGCGTGATCTCGCCGCAGGCGCAGGTCACGCAGCTGAACAGCGCGCGCGGCAAGCCCGTGGGAATCCGCGACAGCTTCCACTACGAAACCGCGACGTTGAAACTGGCTCCCGGAGACAGCTTCTTCATTTTTACCGATGGCATCACCGAGGCGATGAACGAGCCGGGTGAACTCTTCGGCGAGGAGCGGTTGCTGGCCTCGCTCCGGTCGTGCGCAAAACATCCCCCGCGCGACCTGGTCTCCGCGGTGCTGCGGGATGTCCGCGAGTTTGCCGGCGCTGCAGCTCCCTCGGATGACATCGCGGCGCTGGCCTGCCGCTGGCGCACATGAGCGGGGTCGCGATCAGCATCACCAATGCCGCGAGCGAACTCGCGCGGGTGTCGGTGGTTGCCGACCAGTTTGCCGCCGCCAATCAGCTTTCTGCCGAAGCGGCGGCCGACCTGCACATAGCGCTCGACGAAGTGCTGACGAACATCATCAAGTACGGCTACACTGACGACCGGGTGCATGAGATCAGCATCCGGCTCAGCATTGAAAATGGCATGCTGGTCGCGGCAATCGAGGATGATGGCCGCCCCTTCGATCCCCTGATCCTGCCCGAGCCCGATGCGAAGTCGCCATTGAAGGAGCGCCGTGTCGGGGGGGTTGGCATCCATTTCGTGCGAAAACTGATGACCGATGTCGATTACAATCGCGTTGCTGAACGTAACCACCTGGTATTAAAAAGAAGACTGAAAACATGAAGCTGGGAAGATAGATGGATTTACGGCAGGAATCCGTTGGCGGCGTCACGGTGCTCGAAGTCATCGGGCGCATAGACAGTACTACCGCTCCGGCGTTCCAGGAGCAGCTGACCTCCGTGATGACCGCCCCTCAAGCCAGCGTGCTGATCGATCTCAGCCGGCTCGATTACATCAGCAGCGCGGGTTTCAGGGTGCTGCTGCTCGGCGCGAAACGGGCAGAGGCGCTGGGAAGCCGGCTGCTCCTGTGCGGCCTGTCCGCGAAAGTCCGGCAACTCTTCGACCTCGGGGGATTCCTGGATCTCTTCTCGATCTCGGCGTCGCGGCAGGACGCGATCTCGGATGCGAGCTAGGCGCACGACTGGCCGCGCGCAGGCTGCCCGGTAGGGCCCACGGGGCTGTGAACCCTCCACAGCAAGCCGCGAAAAAGCCCGCCGGCATCGTCTACGGACTGGACGAGGCGCCGCCCGTGCTGGTGACCGCCGGCAACGCGGTCCAGCACGTCGCGTTGATCTCGATCAATCTGGTCTATCCGCTGCTGATCTTCCGGCTGGCCGACGTGCCGGTCAGCGGGGTGGCCAGCCTGATCGCTGTCGGACTGATGGTGCTGGGAGCCGGCACCTTGCTCCAGGCGCACAGGCTGGGACCGGTCGGCAGCGGATTCATGTGCCCGGCGACCTTTACAGCGGCGTACTTGAGCCCGTCGCTGCTGGCGGTCAAGGCGGGCGGGCTGCCGCTGCTGTTCGGCATGACGCTGTTCGCCGGCATGCTGGAGGCGCTGTTTTCGCGGTTGCTCACCCGGCTTCGACCCTATTTCCCGACCGAGATTTCCGGGCTGGTGATCTTCATGATCGGCATCAGCGCCGCCATGGCAGGGTTGCGCCTGCTGCTCGGGGCCGACGCCGAGCCCGTCACGCCGGCCGAGTGGTCGGTTGCGGGCATGACGCTCGCTTCGATGGCGGCGTTCAATGTCTGGGGCCGGGGGATCGTGCGGATGCTGTGCGCGCTCGAGGGGCTCGCAGTGGGCTACGTGGCCGCCGGGCTCGCCGGGCTGCTCGGGGGCGCCCAGTTTGAGAGCGTCGAGCGCGTCGCGTGGATCGCGCTGCCAAGCGTCCAGACCACCGGCTGGTCGTTCGATCTGGCGCTGGTGGTGCCCTTCGCCATCGCGTGCCTGGCGGTGGCCATGAAGGCGGTGGGCACGATCACCGTGTGCCAGCGCATGGTCGACGCGGATTGGGTGCGGCCCGACATGCGTTCCGCGACCCGCGGCGTGCTGGCCGACGGCGTTTCCACAATGCTGGCCGGGATCGTGGGGGCGGTGGGCACCAATACCTCCACGCCCTCGGTCGGACTCGCAGCGGCGACCGGAGTGGCGAGCCGGCGCGTGGCCTACGCGATCGGCGGTCTGTTCATCGCGCTCGGGCTCCTGCCGAAGCTCGCGACGATGCTCGCGGTGATGCCGCGCGCGGTGATGGTGGCCGCGTTGCTGTTCACGATCTGCTTCATCATGGTGAACGGGCTGCAGGTGATCACCTCGCGGCTGCTCGATTCGCGCCGCACCCTGGTCATTGGATTTTCCATCGTCGCGGGCGTCGCGGTCGAGGCGTTTCCGATAATAGCCGCGGCCGCGTCGCCCGGCTTCGCGCCGCTGATCGGCTCCTCGCTCGTGTTTTCGACGGTGATCGCGCTGCTGCTCAACTTCATTTTCCGGGTCGGCGTGAAGCAGACGGTAACCTTCAAGGTGGAAAGCGCGCCGGTCGATGCGGAGAAACTCGAGCAGTTCATGGAGGCCAGCGGCGCGGCCTGGGGCGCGCGGCGGGACATCATCGACCGCGCCAAGTTCAACCTGGCGCAGTCGCTCGAAGTGATCATGGACAGCTGCGAGCCGCAGGGCCCGGTGGAGATCGCCGCCACCTTCGACGAGTTCAATCTCGATCTACGGGTGTCCTACGTCGGGCCGCCGCTCGAGCTCCCGGAGAAGCGCCCGACCAATGAGGAAATCATGGAGTCCGAGGACGGGCAGCGGCGGCTGGCGGGATTCATGCTGCGCCGCCACGCGGACCGGGTGCTGGCGACGCATCGGGCGGGCCGGTCGGTGATCCTGTTCCACTTCGATCACTAGGAATCTGTCGGGCTGTGGCCCGACAGATTCCTAGTGCAAGATTCGTAACCCGGCTCAGCCCTCGGTCACTTAGAGCGCCTGACAAATGAAATTCCCCTCCTGCCCGAGGAGGGGTGCCCGCGCCAGCGGGCGGGGTGGTGGGAGCAAGAGTTGCCGACGTAACCACCCTGGGATTACCGCGCCTGGAAGGCGCGATTCGTGTCTCTTCGCATCCACCCCACCCGGCCCGCCGCGCTGTAGTGCGTCGGGCATTCGCCCGGTCGGAACTGCGCAGGCAGGTCTACTCCCACCACCCCGTCACCTGCGGTGCCACCCCTCCTCGGGCAGGAGGGGGAATCACATCTTGTTAGGCGCTCTTTGTCACTGGATTTCGCTAGAAATCCTTGAGCAGCGGGATATCCTTCGCGGCCGGCGAAGGCTTGGTCGAAAAGAGGTAGTGATACATGTCGGCGAGGTCCTGGTCGCTGACGTGCTTGTCGGAGTACGGCGGCATGCCCTGCCGCGGCTTGCGCACCTGCATGACGAAAGCGGCGTAGGGGTACGGATTCGGGTAGATCTTCGGTCCCGAGCCGCGGTCGCCACCTTGCCCCACCGTGCCGTGGCAGGTGTAGCAGAGCTGCTCCAGGTAGAGTTTCTTGCCGCGCTCGACATTTCCCGCCGGCGCGCCAAGGCTTTGCGCCGTCTGCGCCAGCGCGCCGCCCGCCACCGCCAGTCCTGCCGTCGCAATCAACAACCACTTCAGCATGTCTCCCCCCTTGTTCCCCGCCGCGTAATAGCTATTCAAAAACCGTTCTTAGACACGGAAACACACGGAAACACACAGAAATGACTTGTCGGTCGCACGGACGTTAGCCGGTATGGGTTCTTGTCCGTGTCATTCCGTGTGATTCCGTGGCTGATAATCAGCGGCCTTGCGTAACGACGTCTACCAGCGCTGGGCGCCCGTTCTTCACTTCCGCGACGGCACGCTTAAGCGCCGCACTAATTTTCGACGGGTCAGTGATCGGGCCTTCCGCCCACACGCCCAGGCCCTGCGCGACCTTGGCAAAGTCGATGTCGGGATTCGTGATCTTGTTGCCGACGTCGCAGGTATCCTGCCGGCGTTGATGGATGCCGGCCATGCGCTGCACGTGCATGATCTCCTGGTGGTAGCAGCGGTTGTTGTGCATCACCATGAGCAGCGGAATCTTGTGGTGCGCCGCCGTCCACAGCGCGCCGGGGGCGTACATCAGGTCGCCGTCGGGCTGGATGGTGGCGGTGAGAATGCCCTTGTCCTTGTTGGCGAGCGCGGCGCCCATCGCGATCGGCAATGAACCGCCGACACCGGCCCCGCCGGTGCCGCCCAGCATCTGGTGGTATTCGGTGACGGGCCACAACCGGCGCGGCCAGGAGGTGCGATCGCTTACCCCCAGCGCCCATTTCTCGCCCCTGATCGCGTTGTACACCTCGGCGGAGAGCCGCGCCGTGCTGACCGGGCTTGCGTCCCAGCCGACCGCGGCGGCTTCCTTGTCGCGGTCCTTCATTTGCCGGTGCAGCTTGGCCCAGGCCCCGGCGCGCTGCGCTGCCGCCGCCTTGCGCTCCGAAGTCATGGCGCGTTTCACCGCTTCGATCAGGTCCGGCAGCGTCGCCTCGGGGTCGCCGCCGATCGCGAGGTCGACCGGCATGAACCGCTGGATATCCTGGTAGTTTGACTTGAGGTACACGTCCTGCATCGCGATGGTGATGATCTTCGCGTCCGGCTTGTGAATCGGGCGATAAGTCTTGTACGGGTCGGAGAACGAATTGAGATTGCCCCAGGCATCGTTCACTTCGAGCAGCAGGATCACGTCCGCGTCCCGCACCAGCGATTGCCGCATGAAGGAGAGCTCGAGATCGTGGGTGCTCGGAAAGTTGGTCCGCCAGCCGTTGTCCACGACGGCGGCGCCGAGCGACTCCGCCAGCTCGACCATCAGCTTGACGCCTTCCTGCGAGCGGCAGGCGCGGTCGGCGATGATTAGCGGTTTCTCCGCGGCTACCAGCAGCTTCGCCGCTTCGCGCAGTGCCGCGGTGTCGCCCTGCGGCTGCGTGAGCCGGGTCATTTTCGGGATGCGGGGGCGCGGCCCGTGCACGCCGTCTTCCTGCAGCTCGATGTCGCACATGACCATCACCGGCTCCATCGGCGCGGTCATCGTGAACTTCCAGGCGCGCACGGTGGATTCGGCGAAATGCTGCAGCGACGCCGGTTGGTCGTCCCACTTCACGAAGTCGCGCACCAGCCCGGCCGCGTCCTGAACGCTGTGGGTCCATTCCACGCCGGGGCGCCGCTTGTCGGCCTGCATGCCGTTGCTGGCGAAGATCATCATCGGCACGCGGTCGCACCACGCGTTGTAGATGCCCATCGTCGCGTGCTGCAGCCCTACCGTGCCGTGCATCATGATGCCCATCGGCTTGCCGGCGGCCTTGGCGTAGCCGTGCGCGATGCCCGCGGCCGATTCCTCGTGCATGCAGGTGATGATCTCGGGGTTCTTGTTGCCGAGGTGATTGATGATGGATTCGTGCAGGCTGCGGAAACCCGACGCCGCGTTGATGGCGAGGTACTGAAGCCCCACCGCCCGCAGCACGTCGGCCATGAAATCCGAGCCGGGGTTGGTGATGAAGGTCTCGCTCGGTAGTTTTTTCTCCGCGGCGGGTTTGGCTGCGGCGGGCTTCTCCGCGACGGCCTCCGCCGCCTGCGCGAGCTGGGTGCCAGCGGCGATGGCCGCGCCTGCAGCGGCTGCGGTGCCTTTCAGGAACGAGCGGCGACTGCGGTTGCTGTTCTCGGGGGTATCTTTCACGGTGTTCTCCTGATTTGACGAACATGTCGGATCGGGAATCGACGATGGCACACAGAGCCATCTCCGACGCCATCGGCGTCGGTTTCACTCGGCGCCGGCTTCGGCGTTGTTACTTGTATTCGCCGAGGAGATAACTCAGCACCAGAAGAGTTACTGGCCAAAGCCCTACGAAGATTCCCCACCGTTCCGCGTGAGCTTCCATCAAGGCCTCTCTCAGCGCGGGGTCGGCAATTTTGGCAACGACGTGCCTTCCAATCTCGATTTTCGGACCGAAATACCACATCGCCCACGACAGCGGGATGGAAATGATGCCTGCCCAGAACAAGACTTGAGATAACGTTTTCATGTACTCCCCCTATGAATGTCCGAATGAAGCGGACATTCATTAATTATATGCCGGCAGGTACAAGGTGGAAGAGCCGATTCAGCGCTTGGGGATGTCTTTCTTGGGGTCGATGAAAGGCATCGGCACCACCGTGGCCTTGCGCTCACCAACCCCGGGGATATTCACGGTTAATCTTGTTTGCAATGCTGCCTGTGGAGCCGGCAGCATTGCATAGCCGATGTTTTTCTTCAGCCGGGGCGACCAGATGGCCGAGGTCACGCGCCCGACCGTCTTGCCGGCGGCAGAGGCCGGCCAACTCGACGCGTTGAATTCGATGCGCCCGCCTTCGATCTCGATGCCGGCCAACTTGCGGCGCGCGCCTTCGTTGCGGATACGCAGGAGCGCATCGCGGCCGATGTAGGACGACTGTTTCCCCTCGTCCACCAGCCGTTCCAGCCCCACTTCGTAGACGTTGTTCGCGAGCGTCATGTCGGCGCCCCAGTTGAGGATGCCCGCCTCGACGCGGCGGATGTCGGAAGGGCCGGTCGGGCGGATCTGGTAGGGCTTACCGACCTCCATGATTCGCTCCCACAGCTCGTCGCCGCGGCTGCCGTCGCGGAGATAGATCTCGTAACCCACCTCGCCGGTCCATCCCGTGCGCGTCACCACTACCGGGATGCCGTCGAGCTGGGTCTCCATGAACCAGTAATAGCGCAGTTGCGCTACGGCGTCGCCGAACAACGCCCGCACGACCTCCTTCGCCTTGGGGCCCTGGACCTGCAGGGGAGAGACGTCGGGTTCCGTGATTTTCACGTTCAGCCCGGAATTCAACGCCACGCCGCGGGCCCACAGCAGCACGTCGCTGTCCGCCAGCGCGAGCCAGAAGTGGTTTTCGGCGAGGCGCAGCAGCACCGGGTCGTTGATGATGCCGCCGTCCTCCGCCGTGATCACCACGTACTTGCCCTGACCGACGGCGCATTTCGAGAGATCGCGCGGCGTCAGCAGGTTGGTGAAAGCGAAGGCGTCCGGTCCGGTGATCTCGACCTGGCGCTCGACCGACACGTCCCACAGCGTGACGTGCTCGAGCAGGTGGTGATATTCCGCCTCCAGGTCGTCGAAGCAGACCGGAAACAGCATGTGGTTGTAGACGGTGTAGGCCTTGGCGCCGTGGCGTTGCGTGGCCTCGAAGAAGGGGCTCCGGCGCAGGCGGGCGCCGCGCTGGACGAGGGACATGTCGAAAGACATTATGGGAGTGTCGAGTGTCGAGGGTCGAAATCCCCCCGACATATTCATGTCTCCCCCCTTTGACAAAGGGGGGCAGGGGGGATTTGAAGTCTAGTTGTGGATCTTATCGGCGTCCACCCCGTTAGAGGCCCGGCCTCTAACGGGGTCCATCGGCGGTGCAAAAGCCGTGAGTCGTGATTCGTCTCCCACCACCCCCGCCGCGCCGCGGCGACCCCTCCTCGGGCAGGAGGGGAATTTATTTTGATAGGCGCTCTTAAGCGGCGGCGCGGGAAGCGCGCTTGCGCTCGTGTTCCAGCAGGAAGCGCTTGCGGATGCGGATCGATTTCGGGGTGATCTCGACCAGCTCGTCGTCGGCGATGAACTCGATCGCGGATTCCAGGGTGACCTGGATCGGCGGCGTCAAGCGCACCGCTTCGTCGGTGCCCGAGGCGCGGATGTTGGTCAACTGCTTGCCCTTGATCGGGTTGACGACGAGATCGTTGTCGCGGCTATGGATGCCGATGACGATGCCTTCGTAGAGCGGGTCGCCGGGACTCACGAACATGCGGCCGCGCTCCTGCAGTTTCCACAATGCGTAGGCGACTGCTTCGCCGTTTTCTGCCGAGATCAGCACGCCGTTGCGGCGCTCCTCTATCTCGGGCTTCATCGGGCCGTAGTCGTCGAACACGTGGCTCATGACGCCAGTGCCGCGCGTCGTGGTGAGGAACTCGGATTGGAAGCCGATCAGGCCGCGTGCCGGGATGCGGTAATCGAGGCGCGTGCGCCCCTTGCCGTCGGACTGCATGTCCTGGAGGTCGCCGCGGCGCGAGCCCAGTGCTTCCATCACCGCGCCCTGGGTTGCTTCTTCAACATCCACCGCCAGCATCTCGTACGGCTCGCACTGGATGCCGCCAATTTCCTTGATCAGCACGCGCGGGCGCGACACCGCCATCTCGTAGCCCTCGCGGCGCATATTTTCGAGCAGGATGGTGAGGTGCAGCTCGCCGCGGCCAGACACCTTGAAGATGTCCGGGTCGGCGGTGTCCTCGACGCGCAGCGCGACGTTGCTCATCACTTCGCGCTGCAACCGCTCGCGCAACTGGCGGCTGGTCACGAACTTGCCTTCGCGCCCGGCAAAAGGCGAGGTATTGACCTGGAAGTTCATGACGAGCGTGGGCTCGTCCACTTTCAGCAGCGGCAGCGCTTCCGGGCACGCGGGGTCGGCGAGCGTGACGCCGACGCCGACCTCCTCGATGCCGTTGACCAGCACGATGTCGCCTGCCTGAGCTTCCTCGGCGAGCACGCGCTCGAGCCCTTTGAACACCAGTACCTGGTTGACCTTGGCGATGACCGGCGTCGAGTCCGGGCCGTGCAGCACCGCCACCTGCTGGCCGGAACGGATGCGGCCGCGGTTGACGCGCCCGATGCCGATGCGGCCGACGTAGCTCGAATAGTCGAGCGAGCAGATCTGCAGTTGCAGCGGGCCGTCGGGGTCGTCCTCTCGACTGGGCACGTGAGCGAGGATCGCCTCGAACAGCGGGCGCATGTTGGTGCCCGGCGTGGCGAGGTCAAGGGTCGCCGTGCCATTCAAGGCGGAGGTGTAAATGATCGGGAAGTCGAGCTGCGCCTCGGTGGCACCAAGCTTGTCGAAGAGATCGAAGGTGTGATTGACGACCCAGTCCGGGCGCGCGCCGGGACGGTCGATCTTGTTGATCACCACGATCGGCTTGAGACCCTGGGCCAGCGCCTTGCGCGTGACGAAGCGCGTCTGCGGCATCGGGCCGTCGACCGCGTCCACCAGCAGCAGCACCCCGTCCACCATGGTCAGCACGCGCTCGACCTCGCCGCCAAAGTCGGCGTGGCCCGGGGTATCGACGATATTGATGTGGGTGCCGGCGTAGGTGACGGCGCAGTTCTTGGCGAGGATGGTGATGCCGCGCTCGCGCTCGAGGTCGTTAGAATCCATGACGCGCTCGACCAGGTGCTGGTGCGCGGCGAAGGTGCCGGACTGGCGCAGCAGCTTGTCGACCAGCGTGGTCTTGCCGTGGTCGACGTGGGCGATGATTGCGATGTTGCGGATGGCACGCATGGGCGGGGCTCTTGTTGCGGTGCAAAAGGGCGGCATTCTAGCATATAAACGACTGTTTTCTTGAATTTTCTTTGCCTTGTCAGTAAAGTCCCGCATGTCTGACTTCCAACCGGAATTACCCCGTGTTTTTGGTAGATCTGCGTTTATCTGCGTTTATCCGCGGTTTCTTCAATGGCGTTAGGGCTTGCGCATGATGCCGTTCGAGCTGCTTGAGCCGCGGTCGTTGCGAGAAGCGGCGGCGCTGCTCGCCACCGGCGAACCCTCGGTCCGCCCGGTCGCGGGCGGCACCGCCGTCATGCTGATGATGAAGCTGGGCGTGCTGCGGCCGGCGCGGCTCGTCAGCCTGCGTGCGGTCGAGAGCCGCTACTCCGAAATCAAGCTCGATTCTGACGGCGCACTGCATATTGGCGCCCTGGCGACGCTGTCCGCGCTCGAGCGCTCGCCGGTCATCCGCAGGGAAGCTCTCGTCATCACCCGGACGCTCAAGACGCTGTCCAACGTGCGGGTGCGCAATGTCGCCACCGTGGGCGGGCACCTGGCGCACGCCGACCCGCATATGGATTTGCCCCCGGTGCTGATCGCGCTCGGCGCGCGCGTGTCCATCGTTACCCCCAAGGGCGAGCGCGCGATGCCGCTGGGTGAACTGCATGCCGGTTATCTAGAAACGACGCTCGGGCGCGGCGAACTGATCGCCGAAGTGATCGTGCCGCGGCAGGGCGCGCGGCGCGCGGCGTACCTGAAGTGCACCACGCGCTCGGCGGACGACTGGCCGGCGTTGGGCGTGGCGGTCGTCCTGGAGATGGACGGTGACGCCGCGCGCGACGCCCGCATCGTCATCGGCGCGGCAACCGACACACCCATGCGCCTGACCCAGGCTGAAGCTGTGCTGCGCGGCTCCCGGCTGGACGATGCATCGCTTGCGCGCGCCGGAGAAGCGGCTGCCCTGGAAGCCGGCGTCATCGGCGACGCGCACGGGTCGGCGGCTTACAAGAAGGAATTGGTCCGGGTTTACGTCGCTCGCGCTATTCGTGCTGCGCTCGCCGATGGCGCATTGACGAGATGACAAACGAATCGATTCACGACTCACGACTCACGACTCACGCTTCTTGAAAATGGCAAAGACAGCGCAAAACGGACCCGTCGGGCAGTCGATACCTCGCCTGGAAGGGCGGGCGAAGGTGACGGGCCGCGCGGAGTACGTGCACAACCTGCGCCTGCCGGGGATGCTGCACGGGAAGATCTTCCGCAGCACCATCGCGCACGGCCGCATCAAGCACATCGACACCAGCGCCGCGCGGGCCATCGAGGGCGTGCACCGCGTCATCACCGGCGCAGACATCCGCGCGATCATCCCCGACCCGCATTACGGGCCGGCGTTTCACGACCAGCCGATTCTCGCCTTCGAGAAAGTGCGCTACGCCGGCGAGCCGGTCGCGCTGGTGCTGGCATCCGAGCCGCACGTCGCGGAGGAGGCGGCGAGCCGCATCGTCGCCGAATACGAGGAATTGCCGGCGGTATACGACGAAGTCGAGGCGATGACTTCGAAGGCCGTCGTGCACGACGTTCTCAAGCCGGCCGGGACGTTTCCCGATCTCAAGCACCTGCAGGGAAAAAAGAACACCAACATCGCGCTCGACTACCACCTGCGGCGCGGCGATGCGAAGGCCGCCTTCCTTAAAGCCGACAAGGTATTCGAGCATGTATTCCGCACGCAGCAGGTGCTGCACCTGCCGCTGGAGCCGTTTGTTTCGGTCGCCGAACCGGGCGACGGCAAGCTGACTATTCATACCGCGTCCCAGAGCCCGTCGTTCGTGCGGATCGAGATCGCGCGGCTGCTCGGCTGGCCAGAGAACAAGGTCCGGGTGAAGGTGCCGTACCTGGGCGGGGGTTTCGGCGCGAAGCTCTACATCAAGCTTGAGGCCCTGGTCACCGCGGCTGCGCTCTTGACCGGACGGCCGGTCAAGATCGCGCTGACGATGGAGGAGCAGTTCTTCACGCTCACCAAGCACGCGGCGACGCTGCGCGTGAAGAGCGGCGTGACCAAGGACGGGCGCATCACCGCGCGCGAGTGCGAGGTGTGGTGGAACGGCGGCGCCTACGCCGACATCGGGCCGCGCATCACGCAGAAGTCCGGCTTCACCGCCCCGGGCCCCTACGACATCGACAACGTGCACATCGATTCCTACGCGCTCTACACCAACCTGCCGCCGGCGGGCGCGCTGCGCGGCTTCGGCATCCCGCAACTGGTGTGGGCGTACGAAAGCCACACTGACATGATCGCGCGCGATCTGAAGATGGACCCGGTCGAGTTCCGACGGCAGAACATCCTGCGCGACGGGCGGCCTCAGGCGACCGGCACCGTCATGAAGGACGCGGCCATCGACAAGGTGCTCGAGCGGACGGCGGCGCGGATGGGCTGGGGCAAGCCCTTCGACCGCGGCAACGGCACGGTCCGGCGCGGGCGCGGCATCGCGATCGGCTTCAAGGCCGTCGTCGCGCCCACGACCTCGGTGGCGATCGTCAATCTCTATGCCGACGGTAGCTGCGCGCTCTACTGCAGCACTGTTGACATGGGGCAGGGCTCCGACACGGCGATGGCCCAGATCGTCGCGGCAGTGCTCGGCATCCCGATCGAATCCATCACGGTGGTGCATCCAGACACCGACGTGACGCCGTTCGACATGGCGACACTGGGCTCGCGCTCCACGTTTCACATGGGGCACGCCGTGCGAATCGCGTCCGAGGAGGCGCGCGACAAGCTGCTGGCGCTGGCGCGGGAAGTCGGCGTTTCGGTCGAGACCACTCCGATCCGTGAGGTGTTCCGGAAAAAATTCGGCATGCAGGCGGGCAACATCATCGGCGCCGGCACCTTCGTCCCGGCCTCCGCGCCGACCGATCACGAGACCGGCCAGTCCGCCAACGTGACGCCGTTCTGGATGATCGGCGCGACTGGCGCGGAGGTGGAGGTGGACACCGAGACCGGGCGCGTCACCGTGACGCGGCTCATCAACGTCGCTGACCTCGGCCGGCCGATCAACCCGGAGATCGTCGAAGCCCAGCTCTCCGGCGCGGCGATCATGCAGTTGGGCTTCACGATGTCCGAGAAGATGGAGTTCAGCGCCGGGGCGTGCACGAACCCGTCGCTCGCCGATTACAAGATACCGGGGATGCTCGATATTCCAATTGGCATCGAGAATGAGGCAGTGGACGCCGAGCAGGGCAACGGGCCGTTCGGCGCGAAGGGCGTCGGTGAGAGCGGGACGTTCGGCGTGTCGCCGGCGGTTGCCAATGCGATCGAAGACGCTGTCGGCGTCAGGCTTACGTCGTTACCGCTGACGGCCGAGGCGGTTTATCGCGCGCTGCGCGCGAAGCAGGGAAACCCGCTGAAAGACGATTAGCCACAGAGATCACAGAGAACACAGAGAGAAACAGAATGAAAACCACCCCCATCCCAACCTTCCCCCTGAGGGGGAAGGAGGTTGAAGGAAAAAGCGCCAGCGAGAGAAAGAGTTCCCTCCCCATCAGGGGGAGGGCTAGGGTGGGGGTGGTGCGAGCAATCTCTGTGAACTCTGTGTTCTCTGTGGCTGAATGAGTTTTTTTACATGAGCGCAGCGATGCGAACAATACGTTTCAAGCTCAACGGCGAGGCGGTCGCGGCCGACGTCGCTACGCATTGGAACCTGGTTGAATTGCTTCAAAATCGTTTTGCCTTGTTCGGCGCGCGCGAAAGTTGCGGGCAGGGGCTGTGCGGCTGCTGCACGGTGCTGGTGAACGGGGCCGCCGTGTCGGGCTGTCTCTACCTCGCGGCGTTCGTGGACGGCGCGGAGGTGAGAACGGTCGAGCAACCCGCGGCTGGCACGGGCCTCGACGCGGTGCAGGAAGCGTTCATCGAAGCCGGCGCGTTCCAGTGCGGGTTCTGCACGCCGGGGTTCGTGCTGATGACCCGCCAGCTGCTCGACGAAAACCCCAGCCCGTCCGACGACGATATCCGGCACTATCTTTCGGGAAACCTGTGCCGCTGCGCGGCCTATCCCGAGATCGTCGCGGCGGTGAAGCTCGCCGCTCAAAAACGCAAACAGAAATAGACAGGATTAACAAGATTCACAGGATTTACAGGATTAGATCGACAGAAATTATTTGAGAGCCCATGATTTAGAGCCGTTTGTGGCTGTAATCTTGTTAATCTTGTAAATCCTGTTAATCCTGTCTATTAGCGATCTTCGCAGATGAGAAAACCCGAAAAGGGCAATCCGCTCGACCTGCGCGCCTGGCTCGACGAGGCGCGGAAGATCGGTGAGGTGAGGGACGTCCGCGGCGCGGACTGGAACCTGGAGCTCGGCGCGATCAGCGAGCTGAACGTCAAGAAGGACTCGCCCCCGGCGCTGCTGTTCGACGAGATCGCCGGCTACCCTAAGGGTTTCCGCGTCCTCACCTGCAGCACCAGCAGTCCCGGCAAGCTGTCATCGCTCCTGCGCCTCGGCGTCGAGAAGTCGCACCGGGGCCTGGTGCAGAAGCTGCGCGGTCTTCCAAAGACGTGGCAGTCGGAGGCCGCCAATTACGATCCGACAAACGTTGAGACGGGTCCTGTTTTCGAGAATATTCAGGGGGACGGGAAGGTGGATCTTTTCACCTTCCCGTCCCCCTTCTGGCACGAGAAGGACGGCGGCCGCTACATCGGCACCGGCTGCTGCGTGGTCACGAAGGATTTCGACTCCGACTGGGTGAACGTCGGCACCTACCGCGTCCAGGTGCACGACAAGAACCACGTCGGTCTCGATATGATTCCGGGCAAGCACGGCGCGATCCAGTACGACAAATACATGAAAGCGGGGAAGCCGTTCCCGGTGGCGATCGTGTGCGGCGCCGACCCGCTCGGTTACCTGATATCGGGCATCGAGGTGCCGTTCGGCATGTGTGAATACAACTACATTGGCGCGATCCTCAAGGAGCCGGTGGCGGTCGTGAAAGGGCAGCTGACCGGCCTGCCGTTTCCCGCTGCGTCCGAGATCGTGCTGGAAGGCTGGGCGCATCCCGGCGACGTGCGCACCGAGGGGCCGTTCGGTGAATTCCACGGTTATTACCCCGGCAAGGCGTCCAAGGCGCCGGCGGTCACGATCGAGCGCATCTATTACCGCAACGATCCGATCATGGTGGGCAGCCCGCCCGCCAAGCCGCCCAACGATTATTCGTATTCGAAGGCGGTAATGCGTTCCGCGCTGCTGTTCGACGCGCTGGTCGCCGCCGGCGTGCCGGATGTGCAGGCGGTGTGGGCGCACGAGATCGGCGGGGCGCGCATGTTCAACGCGGTGGCGATCAAGCAGCGCTACGCGGGGCACGCCAGGCAGGCGGGCCACATCCTCAACCAGTGCGGCGTCGGCGCGTATATGTCGCGCTACTCTATCGTGGTGGACGAGGACATCGATCCTTCCAACCTGCAGGAAGTGATGTGGGCGGTCGCGACGCGCACCGATCCGGTCATCGACATCGACATCATCCAGCGCGGCATGGGCTCGAAGAACGACCCGATGTTCGTCGCCTACCCGTACCAGGCGCCGTTCAGCTCGAAGGCGATCATCGACGCGTGCCGGCCGTACGACCACCTGCACGAGTTTCCGGAAGTAGCGGAAGCGAGCAAGGAATTGCAGGACAAGGTCCGCAAGAAGTGGACGGACCTTTTCTGAACCGCCAGGAAAGAAATTGAACCGCCAAGACGCCAAGACGCCAAGAGAAAGAAGCAAGAAAATTTCAGGAGAGAAGCAATGCAGCGATTACTGACCGCAAATATTCTTGTCATATTCCTGGCCGTTGCGCCTGGCGCCCTCGGCCAGGACTATCCGACGAAGCCGATACGGGTGCTGGTGCCTTATGCGCCCGGCGGCGTGGTGGACACGACCACCCGCATCGTCACCAACAAGATCACCGAGCGCCTGGGATGGCGGATCGTGGTGGACAACCGTACCGGCGGCAACGGCTTCATCGCCACCGGGATCGCCGCCAAGGGCGCGCCGGACGGCTACACGATTCTCTCGGCGCATACCGGGGAGTTCGCGGTGAGCCCGTTCGTGTTCAAGGGCGTCCCATTCGACCTCGACCGGGACTTCACGGCGGTCGTCATGTTGAGCGACGCGCCGATGCTGGTGGTGGTCAACAGTCAGTCGCCGATCAACAGCTTCAAGGATCTGGTCGCAATGGCCAGGGCCAAGCCCGGCGCGGTGAGCTTCGGTTCCCCGGGCAACGGTTCCGTGAACCACCTGGCGAGCGAGTGGCTGTCGGTTGCGGCCGGCGTCAAGACGCTGCATGTGCCCTACAAGGGCGGCGCGCCGGCCGTCGCCGCCGTCGCGACGAACGAAGTCATCTTCACCATCGCGGGCCTGCCCGGCGTGACGCCTCACCTGCAGGCGAAGCGGGTGAAGGTGCTCGGCACCACCACGGCCAGGCGCACGGCGCAGACGCCGGACTGGCCGACCGCGCAGGAAGGCGGCATTCCCAGCGTGGACGCGTCCATCTGGGTGGGCTTCTTCGTTCCCAGGGGCACGCCGAAGGCGATCGTCGACAAGCTCTACTCGGTGTCGGCCGAGATGCTGAAGTTCCCGGACGTGAAAGAGCGTTTTGCCGTGGTCGGCGGTGCGGAGGCGATCGGCATGCCGCCGGCGGCATTCCAGGCGCGCGTCAAGCAGGACGCTGTGCGCTACCAGAAAGTGGTGCAGGACGTCGGCATCGTGCCGCAGTGACGCAGTATCGGGGTGGTCTGGATATAATGGCGGCGATGAGGCTTGAGGTTGCTTTCGTGACGATCGATAAGGAGGCCCTTCATGAAGGGACGTGATTTACGCGCGGAAGCACGTATTCAGGTTAAAGAGAAAGGGTCGTTGAATGTGGGGTCGTTGGGTATCGAGGAGGATTCCTGGTTTCCGTGCATGGTCCAGGACATGAGCGACAGTGGACTTCAGCTTGTTTGCAGCCAGGAGTTTTCAGTCGGGCAGATTCTGGATTTCAAATGCGAGCTGTTCCCGGAAAAGACCCTCAAATGCAAGATCGAAATAAGGCATGTCAATCGATCAGCCATTGGCACGAAGATCATAGAAATCGACGGCAGAGGAGCCGGCCTGATCCAGCTCTACCTGCAGGAACAATATTCGCTCAAGTTTCACAGATAATCCTGATGTCATGGTTTCACGCGGGAACCGCCAAGCAAAGGCAAAGGCCAGGTATTGAACCGCCAAGACGCCAAGAAAAGCAATAGAAACAATATTGAACCGCCGAGACGCCGAGAGAAGCAAGAACTATATTCTCAGATTCAGGCTGATGAATAACCGGGTCTTATTCTAGGTTCTCTCGGCGTCTCGGCGGTTCAAATTCTGCTTTTGAATCTCACGGCGGTTTAGGGCTCTTCATCCGGCGCGCCGCCGACCGCCGCCAGGTCTTCCTGCTTGATTTTGTCCGTGTTGAATTTCGCCGCGCGCTCGCGCATCGTCTTCAGCACGTCCTCCAGCGGCGGGAGATCGCCCTGGATCCAGCGCAGCGGGTTGATGCGCGCCACCACGAAGGTGCGAAGATAGGGGCTCGTCAGCCCCTTCGCCTTCAGTTTTGCCACGACGCCGGCGACCAGCTCGTCGAGCTCGAACACCTTCTCGGCATGCGCCTCGTGCTGCTTGATCGCTTTTCGCAGCGGCTCCGCCGAGAAGGTCTCGAGCTTGCGCAGGATCGGCGCATAGGCGCCGCCGGCGAAGTTGCCCTTCTTCTCATAACACAGGCCGAGCGTCACCAGCGCCGACTCTTCCAGGTAGAAGGAGAAGTCGGTCTCGGGGCGCGCGCCGTCTTCGTCGAGCAGGCCCTTGACGATGCGGATGACCTCGAGCGAGCGCTCGCGCAGGTTGTGCGCCTTCTCGGTGTTCAACGCGAGGATCTGCCAGGCGATCTCGCGCCTGGGGACGACGAGGGCCGTGATCGCTCTCGCGCCCAGGCGGCGCATCGCCGCCAGCCGGTGGCGGCCGTTGGGCGTCCAGAAACCTTCCCCGGGGGCGGTGATCGCGATGATCGGGTCGAGAAAGAGGCCGGTCTTGTCCATCACGCCGGCGAGCTTCTTGTGGTGCGCTTCGGACAGGTCGCGCTGGAAAGGGGTCGGCTCGACCTTGTCGATCGGCAGCGAGGCAAACACGACCGGGTTGCCGCCCAACGGCTCGCGGTAGGTGCCCAGCACCGCGCCGCCTTCCTGCTCGATGCGGCGGCTGACCGCGGCGATGTCGGAGGAGCCGGCATCGAGCCGGCAATCCTGCGGCCCGATGCCGCGCGATCCGGCCGCGGCTTGCTTCGGGGAGCGTTTCGCGGGCGCGCGTTTGCGCCCGGTCGCAGGTTTGGATTTGTCCGTAGCCATGGTTTACACCAGTGATGAGGTGATTGAGTGATCAAAGTGAAAATCCATCAGCGTCGCTTGCCGGTCCGCGGGTTCTTCTTGCGCGAATACAAGCGGTACTTCCCCGACTTGAGCTTGCGGATCATTTGGCTAGTCAGGGACGCTCGTCAAATCGCGGGATTGCCTGCGGCTCGACGTACCAGGGTGCCCGGGAGC
>CAZFRR010000158.1:0-15127 GCA_964521405.1 uncultured Streptomycetaceae bacterium
ATCCAAGCTCGCAGGCGAGCGAGCGATCCAGGCCGTGGGGGGAATGCACCTCATCCTGCGCACGAGCTGGGTTTACAGTGCCCGCGGCAGCAATTTCGTGCTCGCCATTCTGCGCCTGGCGCGCGAGCAGCCGGTGCTGCCGGTCGTGAACGATCAGGCCGGCTCACCGAACTGGGCGCGCGCGCTGGCGGATTCAACCGCCGAACTGCTGCGCCGCCGGCATCTCATCCCGGGTAACGGCGGCATCTATCACCTCTCCGCGAGCGGGCATACGTCGCGCTACGAGTTCGCCGTGGCGATCATCCGCATCATGAAGGAACTGTCCGGCACCAACGACGGTTGGGCGGAGATCCGGCCGATCACTTCCGAGGAGTACCCTCTGCCCGCCAGGCGGCCGCGCAACCCCGTGACCGACAAGGGCAAGATCCAGGGCGTGTTCGGCATCGAGATGCCACGCTGGGAGGCGCAACTGCGGGATTTTCTTTCAGAGCTCGCGGTTGCACAGCGGCACTGAAAGACGGGTCGAGTTTTCCGGTGCTGTTCTCCACCGGTAGCGGCGCAGCGCAGTTCCCACTTGCCAGCAGTGCGGTTTAGCGGTCTAATGGCGTCTGTTCAACTGCTGAACAGACGCCCGACGTGCTCACCGACGAATACCGCGCCAAGATACTGAAGAAGCTGGAGGAGGACCCGCAAATCAGCCAGCGCGACCTCGCTCACGAGCTCGGCATCAGCCTTGGCAAGACGAATTACTGCCTGCAGGCGCTGATGGAAAAGGGCCTGGTGAAGGCAAACAACTTCAAGAACAGCCGCAACAAGAAAGCCTATATGTACCTGCTTACCCGGCGCGGCATGGCCGAGAAGGCCCGCGCCAGCGCGCGCTTCCTCGAAAGGAAAGTGGAGGAGTACAAGGCCTTGCAGCGCGAGATCGACTTGCTCAGGCAGGAAATGCAGGAAAGAAAATGAGCCCGACCGCGCACGACGCATCGCTGATAGCAAGGATCCGTGACCGCAACGCCGTCGTGGCCATCATCGGCCTGGGCTACGTCGGGTTGCCGCTGACGCTGCGATTCAGCGAGGTCGGCTTCAAGGTCGTCGGCGTGGATATCGACCCGGACAAGGTGGAGCGGTTGAACCGGGGTGAAAGCTACATCAAGCACATCCGGCCGGACGCAATAGCAGCCGCGCGCCGCGGCGGATTTTCCGCCACCACCGATTTCTCGCGGGTGCGCGAGTGCGACGCGATCATCATCTGCGTCCCGACGCCGCTCAACAAGTACCGCGAGCCGGATCTGAGCTTTGTCCTGAACACCACCGACGCCATCGTGCCGCACCTGAGGGCCGGACAGGTCGTCTGCCTCGAGAGCACAACCTATCCCGGCACCACCGACGAAGAACTCAAGCCGCGAGTCGAGTCGAACGGGCTGAAAGTCGGCAAAGACGTCTTCCTGGTGTTCTCGCCCGAGCGCGAGGATCCCGCCAACACCGAATACGTGACGAAGACCATCCCCAAGGTCTGCGGCGGCACCACACCCGCCTGCCTCGAAGTCGGCAAGGCGCTCTACGGCGCGGTGATCGACCGCGTGATCCCGGTCAGCTCGACGCGCACCGCCGAGTTGACCAAGCTCCTCGAGAACATCCACCGCGCGGTCAATATCGGGCTGGTCAACGAGATGAAGATCATCGCGGACCGGATGGGTATCGACATCCATGAAGTCATCCGTGCCGCCGCGACCAAGCCATTCGGCTTCGTGCCCTACTATCCTGGGCCGGGCCTGGGCGGGCACTGCATACCGATCGACCCCTTCTATCTCACGTGGAAGGCCCGGGAGTACGGCCTCGACACCCGGTTCATCGAACTCGCCGGCGAGGTCAACCGCAACATGCCCGAGTGGGTGGTCGGCAAGATCACCGATGCCCTCAACCAGCGCGGCAAGCCGGTGCAGGGCTCGCGCATGCTCATGCTTGGCATTGCATACAAGAAGAACGTGGACGACATGCGCGAGTCACCCGCGGTCGCGCTAATGGAGATCCTGCGGGCCAAGGGTGCCGAGATTTCCTACTCGGACCCGCACGTGCCCGTTTTTCCCAGGATGCGCGAGCACAGGTTCGACCTGAAAAGCGTCACCCTCAGCGCGGAAACCCTTGCCGGTTTCGATTGCGCCGTGCTCGCCACCAATCACGACGCTTTCGACTACGAACTCATCAAGCGGCACGCAAAGCTCATAGTGGATACGCGCGGGATCTACCTGGAGTCCGCGGCGAACCTGGTGAAAGCGTAGGAGCCCGCGGAACATGCACATGGTCAAGTTCAAACCGCCCATTACCGGCCGCAGGCCGCGCTTCGCGCTGGTCGGCTGTGGGCGGATTGCAGCCAACCACTTCTCGGCCTTCGAGCAACTCAGGGACCGCGCGGAGCTCGTCGCGGTATGCGACATCGATCCAGCCGCCCTCGCTGCGGCAACAAAAAGAACCGGGGCGCGCGGTTACGGCAGCCTCACAGAGCTGCTGGCGCACGCCGATCCGGACATCGTGGTGCTCGCCACCCCGAGCGGCCTGCATCCCGAGCAGGCAATCCAGGTCGCGGAAAGCGGCCGGCACGTGATGACGGAAAAACCGATGGCAACGCGCTGGGAGGACGGCAAGCGCATGGTGCAAGCCTGCGACAACGCCGGGGTGCGGCTCTTCGTCGTCAAGCAGAATCGCCACAACGCCACGCTGCAGCTGCTCAAGCGCGCGATCGAGAAAGGCCGTTTCGGCAAGATCTACATGGTCACGGTCAACGTGTTCTGGACCCGCCCGCAGTCGTACTACGACAGCGCCAAGTGGCGCGGCACCTGGGAATTCGACGGGGGCGCCTTCATGAACCAGGCGAGTCATTACGTCGATCTGCTTGACTGGCTGATCGGCCCCCTGGAGAGCATCTACGCCTACACAGCGACGCTCGCGCGCAACATCGAGGTCGAGGACACTGGCGTTGCTGCCGTGCGCTGGCGCACCGGCGCGCTCGGGACGGTCAACGTAACCATGCTCACCCATCCCAAGAACCTCGAAGGGTCGATCACGATACTCGGCGAGAAGGGCACCGTGCGCGTGGGTGGCGTAGCAGTGAATGAAATCCAGCACTGGGCTTTCGCCGAGCCTGCGGAAGAGGACGAGCGCGTCAAGGGCGCGAGCTATCAAACGGCGTCAGTCTACGGCTTTGGACACCCGGCCTACTACGACAACGTAATGAAAGTACTTCACGGCGAGGCGGAACCGCAAACCGACGGCCGTGAGGGATTGAGGTCGCTCGAAGTGCTGATTGCCATCTACCGTTCCGCCCGCGACGGTCATCGCGTGTCGCTGCCGCTGGAATATTGACACCATGGCCGCTAACGCGGAATTCTGGGCGCACGAGACGGCGATCATCGACCCCGGCGCGCAAATCGGGCGCGGCACGCGTGTCTGGCATTGGGTGCACGTCTGCGCCGGTGCGAGAATCGGCGCCAACTGCGTCCTCGGGCAGAACGTCTTCGTGGGGAACAAGGTGGTGATCGGCAACAACGTAAGAATCCAGAACAACGTCTCGGTCTACGACGACGTGACCCTGGAGGACGACGTGTTCTGCGGGCCGAGCATGGTATTCACCAACGTGATCAACCCGCGCAGCCATGTTTCGCGCAAGGACGAATACCTGAAAACGCTGGTGCGCCGCGGCGCCTCGATCGGCGCCAACGCCACCGTCGTGTGCGGATATGAGCTGGGCGAGTATTCGTTCATCGGCGCCGGCGCGGTCGTTACGCGCGACGTGCCGGGATATGCGTTGATGGTCGGTATGCCGGCGCGCCGCATCGGCTGGATGTGCCAGTGCGGTGAGCGACTCCCATCACGAGCCGGCACTGCAAGTTGCGCAAAATGCGGCGCGCGCTACAAGATTGGCAAGCAGATCTGCCAACCGACTCAAGGAAACAAAAAGTAAACCGGGTCCTCTGCCTGCTGCAAACTGCAAACTGCAAACTGCTAGAATGCTTACCGAATTCGTCGATCTCAAGGCCCAGTATGCTGCCCTGCGCGGCTCTATCGATGCGCGCATACAGAAGGTGCTCGACCATGGCCAGTTCATCATGGGCCCGGAAGTGGCGGAGCTCGAGGGCAGGCTTGCCGCATTTACGGGCGCGAAGCACTGCGTCACGTGCGCGAGCGGCACCGAAGCCCTGCTCATCGCGTTGATGGCGCTGGATCTCAAGCCCGGTGACGAAGTGATCACGACGCCGTTCACGTTTGTCGCGACCGCCGAGATGATCGTCCTGCTCGGGGCGAAACCTGTTTTCGTGGATATCGAGCCGGATACCTGCAATATCGATGCCGGAAAAATCGATGCGGCGGTCACCGCTCGCACGCGGGCCATCATGCCGGTGTCGCTCTACGGCCAGCCGGCGGACATGGACGAGATCAACGCGACCGCCGCGCGCCGCGGCCTGGCGGTGATCGAGGATGCCGCGCAAAGCTTCGGCGCGACTTACAAGGGGCGCAAGAGCTGCAACCTTTCAACGATCGGCTGCACCAGTTTCTTCCCGAGCAAGCCACTCGGCTGCTACGGCGACGGCGGCGCGCTTTTTACCAGCGACGATGAGCTCGCCAAGGCCATGCGCGAAATCCGCGTGCACGGCCAGTCCGGCCGCTACCACCACACTCGCATCGGCGTCGGCGGACGCATGGACACAATCCAATGCGCGGTGGTCCTCGCCAAGCTCGAGCGGTTCGATTGGGAAATTGCACGACGCATCGAGATTGGCCGCCGCTACGATTCGTTATTGTCGGAACGCGCGCCGGATCTCAAGCTCGTGCAGGTCCGGCCCGACCGCACCAGCGTCTATGCGCAATACACGGTGATGACCCCGCAGCGCGACCGCGTTCAGAAGGTACTGCGCGAATCGGGCATTCCAACCGCCGTGCACTACCCGCTGCCCGTGCATCTGCAGCCCGCCTATCAGCACTTGGCACCAGTACGTCCGCTTCCTGGCTCCGAGCAGATGGCAAAACTTGTTCTTTGTCTGCCCATGTACGCGGACCTCACGCAAGTTATCCAGGCTCGCATTTGCTCCGAGATCGGCAAGGCCATGCGGCTAGCATGATCTATCGATTTTTCCCGTTTACAGCATGAAAATCCTGGTCACCGGTGTTGCGGGTTTTATCGGCTCCGCCCTTGCGCTCAAGTTGCTGGCGCGAGGCGACGAGGTGGTCGGCGTCGATAATCTCAACGATTACTATGACGTCCGTCTCAAGCAGGCCCGCCTTGCGCGTATCGAGGGCATGCCGCGCTTCAGTTTCGTGAAGCTCGATCTCGCCAACCGCGAGGCAACCACTGCGTTCTTCGCGGGCAAAGACTTCGATTCCGTTGCACACCTGGCCGCACAGGTCGGCGTGCGATATTCGATCGAAAACCCTTACGCCTATATCGACGCCAACTTGACCGGGTTCGCCCACGTGCTCGAGGGTTGCCGCCAGGCGCAGGCCGGGCACCTGGTGTTCGCCTCTTCCAGCTCGGTCTACGGTGCGAACGCGAAGCTGCCGTTCTCAGAGCGCGACAACGTCGACCATCCGGTGTCGATTTACGCCGCCACCAAAAAAGCGAACGAACTGATGGCGCACAGTTACGCGCATCTACACAAATTGCCTTGCACGGGGCTGCGTTTCTTCACTGTTTACGGCCCGTGGAACAGGCCGGATATGGCGACGTTCAAGTTCACGGAAAGCATACTCGCTGGGCGCCCGATCCCGGTCTTCAATCGCGGCGAAATGACGCGAGACTTCACCTATATCGACGACATCATTGAAAGTGTAGTGCGGGTGCTGGACCGCACGGCCACACCCGATCCCAACTGGGATGGTGCCGCGCCGAACCCTGCCACCAGCCCCGCACCCTATCGCGTATACAACATCGGCAACAACCAGCCGGTGAAGCTGTTGCACTACATCGAGGTATTGGAGCGATGCCTGGGGAAAAAAGCCGTCCTCGATCTTCAGCCCATGCAGAAGGGTGACGTGCGGGACACCCTTTCAGATACGAGCGCCCTGGAGACCCTGGTGCAATTCCGTCCCAATACCCCGATCGAGATCGGTCTTGCGCGCTTCGTGGAGTGGTACAAGGCCTATTACCGGATCGACTGATACTTCTGAAAATTGCATATTCGTTACCTCAGGGGATCTTGGCTTGAAGCTCGCCATCATAATCATCGGATACGTGGGGCTTGTCAGCGGCGCTTGTTTCGCCGAAATGGACAATACATTTGCGTGCAATGCACGCGAGGAGATCTCCGACGGCCCTGACCCGTATGGCCCGAAGCTGGTGCGCGCGACGACTTTCGAACAATTCCAAACTAAACGATGAATGTGCCACCGGTCATAAAGGAAATCGCCAGGGTCATACGGCACCCGGTCCAATATTTGTTGTTGCGGGGCGTTTACAACCGCATTCGCCAGCTGGAATACCGGTCCTTCAACCGGCGTTATTTCGCCGTGGAGCAAGTCGCGGAGTATCTGATCGGCGCGCAAATTGCAGGCAATTACTGCGAATTCGGCGTCTGGCAAGGCACGACGTTCCGCCATGCCTACCGGACGATGTCGCCCCACTTCAAGGACATGCGATTTGCGGCATTCGATTCATTCAAAGGGCTGCCCAAACCCCGCGGCATTGATGCGGAACAAGGCTACACCAGCCATTTCTACGAAGGGCAGTTCGAAGCATCGCGCGAACTGTTCCTGCGCAATCTCAGGAGCGAAGGGGTGGACCTTAACAAGGTCATCACCGTCGAGGGCTGGTTCAACGAAACACTGGCTCCGGAGAAGGCCTCTATTCATGGCATCGACAGGATCGCCGTCGCGTGGATCGACTGCGACCTTTATGAATCGACGGTGCCAGTGCTCGATTACCTGACTTCGCGGATGTCCGCGGGCACGGTGCTCGCTTTCGACGACTGGCACTGCTACCGCAACCACCCGGATTTCGGCCAGCAGCGCGCTTGCCGGGAATGGCTGGAACGTAACCCGGCGATATCACTGAAGGAGTTGTTCTCCTTTGGCTGGAACGGCATGGTGTTCACGGTCGCCTCATGTTGAGCACACGCGGGAGCGAATCCGGTTGCCCCGTCTGCTGCGCCCCCTTGTCCGCACCCGGGGTTTCGTTCACGGTGGACGAGTTGTTCGAACTCTGGAAGCCGGTCGAGTTCTCCCGGGACACGATCGAAGCCCACCGGCAGCAGGCGTCTTCCACGCGGCTGCTTCGCTGCATCGCTTGTGGTCTAGAGACTTTCGAGCCGCAAATCATTGGCACCCCGGAATTCTACGTTGAGGCCTATAACCTCGCCGGTTCCCAGGTGTCCTCCACCTTCACTTACTCTGACGACAAGTGGGAGTACAGCAAGGCAGCGGCGGATGCCACAGACTGCCGGCGCGTCTTCGAGTTCGGCTGCGGCAACGGCAATTTCCTCTCACGCCTGCGTGTGAACGTGCCTGAAGTTGCAGGCTGCGAGTACAACCCGGTCGCGCTTGAAGCCGCGCGCGCTCTCGGCCTGAAGGTTTTCGGCCCATCCGATTCTCCCGCCGAATACGGGCGGAACTGGGATGCGGTCTTCTCTTTTCATGTGCTCGAGCACGCAGCCGACCCCGTGGTGTTTGTCGAACAGATGGTGCAGATGGTCAAGCCAGGCGGCCTGATTGGCCTGTCGGTGCCGAATCAGGACGGGCCGATCCGCTTCGTCGACCCATGCATCATGAACATGCCGCCGCATCATGCGACACGCTGGCGCCTGTCGTCCTTCGAGGCGCTGGCGCAGCGCCTAGGTTTGGTCATCAAGCATGTCGCTTACGAACCGCTGCTGCTGGAAAATCATAGCTACTATTCGGTGCACTGGGTGCGTCACGCCCTGCACGGACAATCGTTACTCGCCTCAGCCGCCAGGTTGGTTGTGTCCCTGCCCTTGCGTTTGCTTCTTGGGGGACTGCATCGGCTCGGCTGCAAGTATTTCCCGCTGCTCCGGGGGCAGTCGATCTACGTGCTGATGACCGTCCCACACCGGTGAAATCTTACGGCCGCCATGCATAGCTTCGTTGCGCTCACCTGCCCGATACACACTATTTCACCCGTCATGCTTAGCGAAGCATCTGATTGCTACCAGTGCCCGGAGGGGTGCGTTTTTCCGATTGTCAACGGAATCCCGCGCTTCGTGCCGCATGACAATTACGCCACATCCTTCGGCCTTCAATGGAATACCTTTCGCCGCACTCAGCTTGACTCGTTCACTGGAACGACCATTTCCCAAGACCGGCTGCGAAGGATTGTGGGCGGTTCTCTCGAGATCTTGCGGGGAAAGGACGTGCTGGAGGCGGGCTGCGGCGCCGGTAGGTTCACTGAAGTCATGCTTTCAGCCGGCGCCCGCGTGTTCGCGGCCGACATCTCGTCCGCGGTCGATGCGAACCGCGAAAACTGCGGCGGTGCGACAGGCTACTTCGTCTGCCAGGCGGACATCGTACGACTGCCGCTACAGCCCGGGCAGTTCGATATTGTCGTTTGCGTAGGCGTGATCCAGCATACTCCCGACCCGGAAAAAACAATGGCCGCCCTTTGCTCTTACCTGAAGCCCGGCGGTAGGTTGTTCATCGATCATTATCCGCCTGACTATCCGATGATGCTCTCGCGGCGCGTTCTGCGCAGATTCCTGCTCAGTCACACAAGCGGGTACTCGCTGCGCTTCTGCACGAACCTGGTCGGCTGGCTATGGCCTTTGCACCGCCTGATGTGGAGAGTGTTCCGAGCTTCGCCGCTGGGACGTGTCCCGCTGTTGCCGAAGATTCGTTCGCTGTTCCTGCGACTTTCACCCATCGTCGATTATCATGACGCCTACCCGCAGCTGGGCCCCGAACTACTGAGAACGTGGGCGCTGCTTGACACGCACGACTTGCTAACCGACGTCTACAAGCACCTGCGCAGCCGCGAGCAGATCGAAATGCATCTGTCGCGCTGCGGCATGGAGGCGATCGAGACGGCTCTCGCGGGCAACGGCATCGAAGCGCGGGCAAGAAGACCCTCCGGCACGGCGAGGGGGAATTGAACGATGGGTATGCTGCCGAGCTACGTCAGGCTCGTCGCTTCGATGCACAGGCGCTACCGATTCGAGGGGCCGGTATGCTCGCTTGGCAATCAGGATATCTGGGCATCGCATGAAGACTTGAAACAATGCTTCAATGCGGCGGGCTGCGATTATCAGGAACCGTCCCGGATCGTCCGGCACTCGAGCCGGTCCTTTTCTTTCGACCGTGATATTGCCCGCGTCTCCCGGGATTTCGTGCATGCGCAGGTGCTGTTCGAGATGCTCGGGACCCGCGAATACCTGGATCTCGATAAGTACGACAGCGACAACCCGGCACTGCTCCACGACCTCAACAACCCGGTACCGCCGGAGCTTGAAGACAGGTTTGGTTTGGTATTCGACGGCGGCACTATCGAGCACATATTCGACGTGCGGCAGGTGATGGCCAATATCACGCGGATGCTCCGATTGCGGGGCTGTGTCGTGCACCTCTGCTCGTTCGGCATGGACCACGGCTTTTATGCGTTCAGCCCGGGATTCTTCTTCGATTTCTACGGTGCCAACGGCTTCGGGGAATTCGAGTGCTACCTGATGGAGGTGGATTTTTCCGACATCACTCGCACGTATGCGCGCCGGCACCACTACCTCGAATACCACTACGGTATGAGTCTCGATGGCCTGCTGGACCCATCCAAGGAGATCCTCGTCTTCTTTGCCGCGCGCAAGTTGAAATTCTTACCGGAACTGACTATCCCAACGCAAGGCGCCTACGAGCGCAGGGGAAGCCTGCAGCAAACACCTCCCGAGCAGCGCTTGTCGCTGTTCGAGCGCGTCGTCCCCGGGTGGCTGCAACCGCTGCTCGCACCGGCGCGGCCCCTGCTGCGGAACGCCTATCGCACAGTTCGGCGAGCCCAGGCGCGGCGAGCCGCGCATATTGGCGTCATCTGATAACAAATCCGGGCGAGGCGAGCACCGAATGTGCGGCATCTGCGGCATCTGGGCGGCGGGAGAATCGGACCGGGTCAGAACGATGATCTCGGCGATGCATCATCGCGGGCCGGACGATCAGGGCGTTTATGCTGACGAACGGGTTGCGCTGGGCATGGCGCGGCTGGCGATCCTGGACGTCACTGCGGCGGGGCACCAGCCGATGTCCAATCCCGACGGCAGTGTGTGGATCGTATATAACGGCGAGACTTACAATTTCGCCGAGCAACGCGCGCTGCTCGAGCGCCGCGGGCATACTTTCTCGTCGAATTCCGACACGGAGGTCGTGCTGCAACTCTACCAGCTGTACGGCGATGATTTTCTGCTGCGCCTGCGCGGCATGTTTGCCCTCGCGATTTACGACAAGCGGCGCGGCCGCGGGCGGGAACGGCTCCTGCTTGCTCGAGACCCGCTCGGAATCAAGCCCCTGCTATACACGGGGGATCCGCACCGCTTCGCGTTTGCCTCCGAGATCAAGGCCCTGCTCGCGGGAGGCCTCATCAAGCCGGACATCGACCCCGGGGCATTGCACGGATTGCTTGCGCACGGCTCGATCGCCCAGCCCTCTACTATCTTGAAGGGTGCGCGGATGCTTCCTCCGGGTCACCGGCTTACCATCGAATCGGGTCACATGACGGTCGAGCGTTACTGGACGCTCGACACGTCGCGCGTTGCCGACGTGCGCAACCTGAGTTATGCCGATCAAGCTCGCCGCCTGCGGCAGATTCTAGAGGAATCCGTGCGCTCCCATATGGTCAGCGACGTGCCGGTTGGCGCGTTCCTGAGCGGCGGGGTCGATTCCACCGTGCTGGTCGGACTGATGGCGCGCATGAGCAGCAGGAAGGTCCGCACGTTTTCGGTTGGATTTGGAGACGAAGGTGCCGCGATCGACGAGACGGATGCCGCCGCCCGCACTTCGGCGTTGATCGGCACCGATCATGTCCGTGTGTCCGTCACAGGGCGCGATGTACGCGACCGCATCCTGGACATCGCCAGTGCCCTCGACCAGCCGTCGGTCGATGGCGTCAATGCATACTTCGTGTCGGCTGCCGCCGGCGGCAACGTCAAAGTCGCAATCTCCGGCACCGGCGGCGATGAGCTGTTCGCTGGATATCCCTGGTTCGCGTCCATGGCGCGCGCAACCCCCGGGCTGCGCGGGCGGGGGCCCTGGGCGCTCGCCAGGCGGCTCGCTTCCAAGCTCGCGGCTACCGGACCGCTCGCGGACATATCCCAGGACGTCCTGGCGCGCGCGCTAGCACGGGTGCGCGCTTCAGGCGACTTTCTAGAACTGTTTGCGCGCCAGTACCAAATATTCGGCGCCCACAACGCGCGCCGACTGCTCGCGCCAGGACTATCTGAGGGGTTGGGACGCACGCCGTCAACGAGGTCGCGCGCGGCCGCGGCCGACGAGTTGCCAGAAGCGTCTACCCTCGCGCGGGTGAGTGCACTGTGTCTGCGGGGTTACACCCAGAACCAGCTGCTGCGCGATATCGACGCGGTGTCGATGGCGCATTCCCTCGAGGTGCGGGTGCCTTTCCTCGACCCGGTGGTCGTGGACTTCGCGCTCTCGCTCCCAGACGAGGCGAAGCTGACGCCGCGCCTGCCTGCGGGCGGCAAGACCGCCTACCGGGATACGGGCGCCAAGCGCATCCTCCTTGATGCTACGCGCGACATCCTGCCGCCGGATATCGCCGATCAGCCCAAGCGCGGTTTTTCGATGCCATTCGAGAGCTGGCTGCGAGGCCCGTTGCGTGAGGTTGTCGATGACACCTTGTCAGCGCGCAGCGTCGGTGCGAGGGGGCTGTTCGACCCTGCCGCCGTGGAAATATTCCGCCGCGCTTTTTTCCAGGGCAAAAGCAGCTGGGCTCTGCCCTGGTTGCTGATGATGACCGAACTCTGGTGCAGACAGGTAATCGACGCCCCCCCCAGGCGCGCCACGTCCGCATGAGCGAGACGAAATCCACGCGGCCATACCGTCTGCTGATCCTGTGCTGGGGATACTCGATCCACGCCCGGCGCCGGGCCCAGATTTTTATTGACGACCCGCGCTTCGAAGTCACGGTCGTCTCCACACACGATTACGCATTCGTCAACGCGGAGAACGTTCTCCTCACCGCGGCACAGCAAGGCCCGACAGCGGCAACGGAGGCGCGCAAAGGTGCATCTACGCTGATCCCTGTCCCTATACGGGTTTTCCTGAAACGGTTGTCGAACCTGTTGGGCCTCGCGTTCGAGTTGCGCACAATGATCCGCGATCTTGACGCCCTGGTGGAAACGGCGCGCCGCTTGAAGCCGGATGTTCTGCTGCTGCAAACACTGCAGTATCCGTCATTTCTCGCTTATCGGCTGCCCCAGGAGCTTCCATTGGCCGTAACTTTCTGGAACGGCGACTTGACGTACTTCGCAAAGTGGACCGGGCTCGAGATGCTCGCGAAGAAGCGGCTGGTCGTGCACGGCCTGCGGCGCGCCAATGCCATCACCGTCAATTCCCGGACGGCGTTTGACGCGGCAGTCGGCCTCGGCGCCGAACCGGGCAAAATCACGCTTGTCCGTTATCCCGGCGCCGACCTCGGGTTGTTTCACCCGCGACCGAAAGACAAGGCGAGAGAGCGCTTGCACATCGGCGAGCGGCGCGTGGTGCTGTGCCCGCGTGGACTCGGAGCTTTCTTCAACAGCGACATTATCCTCGAGGCTGCCGCGAGGGTGGTGTCCCGGCATCCCGACATACTGCTCCTGTTCATCTCCGGGGTCGGCGGCCAGGAAGAATGGGAACGCCACCTCAGGCTGGCGCAGCGGCTCGGCATCGCCGACAAGATGCGCTGGGACGGACAGATCCCCTGGGAAGATATGCCCTGGTATTACTGCGCCGCGGACGTCATGGTGTCTGTCAAGACCGCCGACTCGTGCCCTAACTGCATGCTCGAGGCCATGGCGTGCGGCACGCCGATCGTGATGAGCGACACGCAGCAGAATCGCGAGTGGGTCGAGGACGGGGTCAACGGATTTCTGTGCCCGCCACGCGACCCGGAAGCGGTCGGCAACCGCATCGCGAAGATACTCGAAAACGAGGGCAACATCGTGGATGCATTTGCCCGCATCTGCCTCGACAAGGTACGGCGGGACGCCAACAGCGCAATCAACGTGGCGCGGATCAAGGACCTGGTTGCCCGCCTCGCGGAACGCGAGCGACACGTTTGATCGATCGCCCGTGAAGAAGCCAAACTTCGGCGAGATGCTCTGATGCTGGGCCGGTTCCTGCGGGACAGCGCTTTCTACTCCGTCTCGGCGGCGCTCTCGCGGGGCCTCGCCATTATCCTCGTTCCAATCTATACCCGGTTCCTGCACCCCGCTGAGTACGGCGCCTTCGACCTGCTGATGGTATTCGCAACGCTCGCGAATTACCTGGTGGCGCTGGAGATTTCACAGGGCGTCGGGCGGGTCTACGCCGAAGCGAAAACGGTCGAAGACAAGCAGGCCTACGTTTCCTCGGCACTGTGGTTCGCCGCCGCGGCCTATGGCCTGTTTGTTGCCGTGGCGCTGGCGTTTCCAGCTGCCATCGCCGCGTGGCTCCTCGACTCCGGGAAATGGGAAGAAGCGGTGCGGGCAATGATACTTGCCGTCGGCGCCAACGGGATGTTTTTCCTCCTGCAGGATCTCCTGCGATGGCAGTTACAGCCTCTGCGTCATGCCGTCGCCAGCCTCGTCTACACGACAGTCAGCGCCGTCGTCGGTGTATTGATGGTGATCGTCGCGGATGCCGGCGTGCCCGGCATACTCTACGGGCAATGCGCGGGCGCGCTTGCCGGGCTGGCCGTTTCCTGGTGGAACGGAGCGGCCATGCACTGGAAACCGACGTTCCGGTGGGAGCGCTGGCGGGAAATGGTGAGCTATTCCGCACCGCAGGTCATTTCCAGCTTTGCTGCGTACTTTTCTCTCTACGTGGACCGGCTGCTGATCAAGGAATTGATGAGCCTGGAAGACGTCGGCATCTACGGAGTCGGCGCGCGTATCGCGTCGGTCGTGGCGCTGCTGATGGCGGGCTTTCAATTGGGCTTCATACCCATAGTCTTCCAGAACCATGCGGCGCCGGATACGCCGCGGCAGATGGCGCAGGTTTTTCGTTATTTTCTGGTACTGGCAATCACCCTACTGTTGTTCCTCGCAGGATTCTCGAAGGAGCTGTTGTGGCTGTTCACTACGACGCAGTACTACGGTTCGTGGGGCGTGATCCCGCTGCTGGCGACGGCCATGCTGCTGGCCAATATGTACATCTTCGCCCCCGGAATATTCATCGCGCGGCGCACCGGCCTGGTTGCGGCGATCAGCGTGGGAGCCGCGCTGCTGAACGTAGCGGGAAATTATCTGTTGATACCCCTTTTCGGAATGACCGGGGCGGCGTCCGCAACGCTGATAACCAGCCTGATCGTTTTTTTGCTCTACGTGTATTGCAATCACCTGTTCTACCCCATACCCTTTGGCTGGGGCCGGATCGTCATGGCGGGGCTGCTCGGGATACTGGCGGCAGGCGTCCTGGGCAGCCTGCAGTTCAGCCATGAGCCGGAGGTCGGGATAATCGGCTTGAAGATCGGAGTTTGCCTGGCTGGCTGCGCGGCGAGCGCTCTCGTTCTGCTTGGGCGCCAAGAACTGCTGCGGGTGGCCAAGCGGCTCCGAGAAAAATTGGCGCCTTGACCGTCTTGCCAAATCGCCACCAGAGTCAAGAATATCGGTACTATTGGTTAGCGAACGACGGCACAACCATCAATAACAATGAGCATCCGTAACAAGAGGATTTTTATCACTGGCGGCGCGGGCTTTATCGGCTCGACCCTGGCATCGCTATTGTGCCGGGAGAATGATGTCGTGATCTTCGACAATCTCGCACGCAACACCATGCAGCACAGCGACCTTGCCAGCAACCCCCGTATCACCCTGATCGTAGGGGACATCCTGGATTACCCAGCCCTCCACCAGGCGATGCAAGGCGCCGACCTGCTGGTTCACGCCGCCGCCATTGCCGTCATCGATACCGTCATCAAGTCACCGATCCGAACCATGGACGCCAACATGATCGC
>CAZFRR010000159.1:0-4616 GCA_964521405.1 uncultured Streptomycetaceae bacterium
CCCGAAATTCAGCAGTCCCGGCCGCGCCTTCGCGTACTCGATCGCCTCCTTGAGCGTCGCCGGCATCTTCGGGCTGCCGAGCAGGAAATTGGGGATCGCCACGAGCTTGGTGACGCCGGCAAGGTCCTTGACCGCATTCACCTTCGTGCGGCCGGCGAAGAGAATCGGGTTGATCGAGTTGGTGGAGATGTTGCCGACGAGAAGCGTGTAGCCGTCGGGCTGCGCCTGCGCGGTCAGCTCCACCGCGATGTTGCCGGCCGCGCCCGCCCGGTTGTCCACCACGATCTGCTGGCCCAGCGCCCGGCTCATCCTGGGCTCGATCATGCGGGCGATGATGTCGGTCGCCCCGCCCGGCGCGAACGGTATCAGCATCCGGATCGGCCGGGCCGGATATTCGGCGGAGAGAGCCGCCGATTGAAGGAGGAAGGCAGAAGGCAGAAGGCAGAAGAAGAACCAGACAAACAGCCGGCAAGATGTTTTCATGGCTTTCCTTTCGACTTTCGACTTTCGACTTTCGACTTGCTTTCTTCGAGCTCCACCAGCGCTCCCAGAAAATCCCTGGGATGCACGAACGCAATGCGCTCGCCATGCACGTTGCGCTGCTCCCTGCCCTCCCCAAGCACGCGCGCGCCCTGCTTCGCGAAGCTGGCGGCGGTTGCGGAGACATCGTCCACGCCGAGGCAGAAATGATGGATGCCGCCCGCGGGGTTCTTCTCGAGAAACTTCGAGACCGGCGAATCGGGACGCGACGGCTCCATCAGTTCGATGCGGGCGTTGGCAAGCTCGACGTAGGCGAGGCGCACGCCCTGTTCTTCATTCACCTTCGCCGCGCCGACCTCGAGGCCGTAAACCTCCTTCAGCCGTTTCGCCGCCGCGTCCAGGCTCGGCACGACGATGGAAACGTGGCTCAGTCCTGTAATCATGCAACCCCCTCAATCCAGATCTTTACCGCAGAGGCGCGGAGACGCAGAGAAGAAACTTCAAACGATCAGCGTCGACGGTCAACCGGCGGATCATCAAAGAGCACAACGCCGCTCCCTTCACCAGCGGATTCCTGATGCCAGAACCCTTCTCTGCGCCTCCGCGTCTCTGCGGTGAATGCTCTTCAAACGATTTTTTCGGCGCGCAGCTGCGCGATGCGCTCCACGCTCATCCCCAGCTCATCAGACAGCACTTCATCGGTATGCTGCCCGAGCAGCGGCGGGGCGCGCCGGATGGACGGGGGCGTGCCGTTCATGCGAAACGGGATGCCCACCATCTTCAAGTCACCCGCTTTCGGATGCTTGACCGTGCGCACCATCTCGCGCGCCAGCGTGTGCGGGTCGTTCAACGCCTCCGCCACCGTGTTGATCGGCCCGCACGGCACGCCCGCCGCGCGCAGCTTTTCGATCCAGGCTGCGGTCTTGCCGGATTCCAGCGCCTGCGCGACCAGGCTGTCGAGCGCCTCTCGGTTCGTCACGCGATCCGGGTTCTTCGCGAACCGGGCATCACGCGCCCATTCGCCGCGGCCGATCGTCTCGGCGAAGCGCGCGAACTGCCCGTCGTTGCCCACCGCCACCGCGATCATGCTGTCGGCGGTCGGGTAAGTCGTGTACGGCACGATGCTGGGGTGCCCGTTGCCGAAACGGCGCGCGTCCTTGCCCGAGACCAGGTAGTTGGAAGCCACGTTGATCAGCATGGCGATGCCGGAATCGTAGAGGCAGACCTCGACGTGCTGGCCGCGGCCGGTGCGTTCCCGCGCGGCAAGCGCCCCGAGGATGGAATTGCAGGCGTACAGCCCCGTCACCACGTCCACGATCGCGACGCCATACTTGGTCGGAGGGCCGTCCTCCTCGCCGCAGATGCTCATCAGCCCCGACTCCGCCTGCAGGATGAAGTCGTAGCCCGGCAGCGCGGCATCCGGCCCGCTGGAACCGTAGCCGGTGATCGAGCAGCGGACGACGCGCGGCGCGTTTTTCTCCAGCCACTCGTTCGTGATGCCCCATTTTTCGAGCGTGCCGAGCTTGAAGTTCTCGACCACCACGTCGCTCTTCCGGATGAGGCCGGCGAGAATCTCCTGCCCGGCCTTCACCGCCATGTTGAGCGTCAACGAGCGCTTGTTGCGGTTGATGCCGAGGAAGTAGGCGGACTCGCCGTTGACGAAAGGCGGGCCCCAGGTGCGCGTGTCGTCGCCCGCGCCGGGCGGCTCGACCTTGATCACGTCCGCGCCCATGTCGCCCAGCATCTGCCCGCACAGCGGCCCGGCAAGGATACGCGTCAGATCAAGGACTCGCAGCCCTTCGAGCGCGCCCTCATTGCTTTCAGAAACCATCAAAACCCCTCACCGCCAAGCAACACAGAAACAACAATTTAACCGCCAAGACGCCATGACGCCAAGGAATCAAAAGACATTAAAATTGAACCGCCGAGGCGCGGAGAGAAGCAATTACGGACATCAAACACCAAAAGCCGTCCCTGGAACGGAAAAGGTGTCAGGAATTTCTCCCCATCCGCAACGCAGGCAATCTCTCCAGCCTGCGCTTAACGATTTTGGAACCGCTGGTTAAACGGTAACTGCTACGCGCTCGCGAAGAAACTCGGGTGCGAAGTCTGCACCGTTAGGCCACGTCAGCGTATGGTAAGCAACCGAAAAGAGCTTGAACTGCTCGACGTCTCGCAGCGCGCCGAAAATAGGCCCCTCGAGCTCGGCGTAGAGATCGACTTCTCCGGCCACGCCATCGCTGAATTTCAGCCGTACCACGTAGTCTCGAACGTACCGCGCTTCAAGAACGTGAAGAAACATAGCGTCACTCCAGTGGATCAATGGTTTTCAGCGGTTGCTTGCTCTGTGCAAGCGACCAGTCTGCCGCGAGCTCGGCCTTATGTAAAGAGTGCCACTCCATTACCAAATTCAAGGCACGTCGTGGGAATTTCCCGGTTACCACTCCCGACTCGATCTCGACGGTGATCTCAAACTCAGCATACTCTGCGTGAAAATGCGGCGGCGCGTGATCCTTGTAATACATATAGATCACGATCCCGAGAAAGCGACAGAGTTCCGGCATGGTCTGCTTGTTACCGTTTAAAACCGCGCTAACCGAGGCGCGCTGTCCTTGCGCGCGACCGCGTTGAACCACATACGAGTGGGTGGCTCAACTTTGACCACGTCGGCGCCCATGTCGCCCAGCATCTGCCCGCACAGCGGCCCGGCAAGGATACGCGTCAGGTCCAACACGCGCAGCCCTTCGAGCGCGCCTCCGGATTTCTCAGAATTCATCCAATCCTTTTACCGCCAAGATAATTCAAGATCAAATTTGAACCGCCAAGCCGCCAAGGCGCTAGGAAATTCAATCAAAACCGCCGTGATCATTCAGTCCTGATTGGACTTCCTGTTTTTCCTGTGCGTCCTTTTTATCTTTTGTGGCTATAAATTATTGTTCTCTCGGCGCCTTGGCGCCTTGGCGGTTCAATTGTTGATTTTGTTTCTCTCGGCATCTCTGCGGTTCATTTTTTCTTTACGCTCTTCCGCCGCATGTCCGGCGGCGCATTCATGTCGCGCTCATAGCCGTCGACGTATTGCGCGAGCTCCTTCTTCGCCCGTAGGCGGAATTTCTGGAAGTTGGGCGCCCGCCCCGCGAGGAACGCATTCATGCCCTCCTTCGCCTCCTCCGAGCCCCAGACGTGGGCGAGGAGCTCCATGCCGTGCTGCCACGACGAGTAGAGGTTGTCGGACTCGAAGTTGAGCGATTTCTTGGTCATGCGGATGGTGAGCGCGCTATGCCCCTTCATCGTCTCGCACCACTTGAGCGTTTCTTTCAACAGGTCCTTCTGCGGCACGCACTTGTTGATGAGGCCGATCTCGACCGCTTCTTTCGCGCCGAAGCGGCGCGCGCAGAAGATCATCTCGCGCGCAAGGCGCTCGCCGATGAGGCGCGGGAGGTATTGCGTCGCGCCGACGGTCGGGCAGGCGCCGACCTTCGCGCCGGTCTGGCCGAGCACCGCGTTCTCGGAGGCGATCACGAGATCGCACCACAGCGCGAGCTCGTGCCCGCCGCCCATGCACCAGCCGTTCACCATCGCGATCACCGGGATCGGCAGCCCGCGGATGGTCATGGCGAGCCCCAGCATGCGGTCGTTCCACATGTAGGCATTCGTAAAATTCAGTCGCTTCATGGCGAAGAAGTCGCCGCCGGCGGAGAACGACTTGTCGCCCGTGCCGGTCACCACGGCGCAGACGATGGAGGGGTCCTCTCGAGTCGATTTCAACGCGTCTATCATCTCGTCGAGCGTCTGCTCGCGGAAGGCGTTCAGAACGCGCGGGCGGTTGATCGTGACCCACGCCACCTGGTCCTTCACTTCGTAGAGGATGTCCTGGTAGTTCCGGGTAATGGACTGCGGCGCGGACGGCTTGGCGGGTTTCGCGGTCTTGCTCTTGCTGCTGGCGGGCATGGCGCTCCTCGAATGAAACGATGGTTGAATGGATAGCTACGAATTATACTTTCGAGCATGAAGCTTACCACCACGATCGCCTGCGCTTTCCTCGCGCTCGCCGCGGCGCCGGGCCTGCTCGCCCAGGGCTACCCCTCCAGGCCGATCCGCTTCATCGTGCCGTTTGCGCCCGCCGGCCCGACGGATAC
>CAZFRR010000160.1:0-11295 GCA_964521405.1 uncultured Streptomycetaceae bacterium
TTGTTTTTCTTAGAGCGCCTAACAAAATGACCGCTCCTACTCTTTACTCCCCTCCTTTTCAAGGAGGGGTGGATGCGAAGCAGACGGGGTGGTTACATCAGTAACTCTTGCTCCCACCACCCCGCCCGCTTGCGCGGGCACTCCCCCGTCCCGCCGCGCTGCATCGCGTCGGGCGTTCGCCGGCTTAAACGTGCGAAGGCACGTTTTTCGAAACCCCGGCTCACCCTCGGGCAGGAGGGGAATTCATTTTGTTAGGCGCTCTTAGCGTCTTGGCGGTTCGTATTTATTATGATTCTTGGCGTCTTTGCGTCTTGGCGGTTCAAATTGTTTCTGTATTTCTTGGCGTGCTTGGCGGTTAATGTTTGACTCATGAAACAAGAATCCATCCCCTTACCCTCGCGCGAGCTGCTCGAGTTCACGCACGCGCTGAAGCTGGACTCGCTGCCGCCGGACATCGTGAAGCGCGCGAAGGGCGTGCTGCTCGACTCTCTCGGCTGCGCTCTGTTCGGCAGCCTGCAACCGTGGGCGAAGATCATGGCCGAAGAGATGCTCGCCGAGAGCCCGCGAGGACGCAGCACGATCGTCGGCCAGAAGCAGACGGTCGCGGCGCCGGCCGCGGCGCTGTGCAACGGCACCGCCACGCACGGCTTCGAGCTGGACGATCTCCTCGACGAGGCGATCGTCCATCCCGGCGCCATCATCGTCCCGGCTGCGCTCGCCGCCGCCGAGTCCGTCGATGCGCCCGGCTCCCGCCTTCTACTCGGCATCATCACCGGCTACGAGATTCTCAACCGCGTCGGCCTCGCCGCCGGCACCGAGCCCGCGCACCGGGGTTTCCACAAGACGACCGTGATTGGCCCCGTCGGCGCCGCCGTCGCCGCCGGCGTGATCCTGGAACTGAGCACCAACCAGCTGATGTCCGCGACCGGCCTCGCGTGCTCCGCGTCTTCCGGCATCAAGAGCTTTGCCGCGGGGACCGGCGGCGGCATGATGAAGCGCATGCACGCAGGGCGCGCGGCCGAGTCGGGCGTGCGCATGGCGCAGCTCGCCGCGCGCGACTTCACCGGGCCGCCCACCGCGATCGACGGAAAATTCGGCCTGCTGGAAGTCTACGGCGGCAAGACCGCGCGCCCGGAGCTCCTGACCGCGGGCCTGGGCACCGACTGGGCGATGACGAGCGTGTTCGTGAAGGTCTATTCCTGCTGCAGCTGGATCCAGGGGACGGTGCAGCAACTGGTCGCGCTGCGCGGCCCACAGCCGTTGAAGCCGGCGGACATCCGGCAGGTGCGCATCGGCGTCAGCAGCTACGCGGCGAAGAACAACGGCGAACCGGCCCCGGTGGACATCATGGGCGCGCAGTACAGCTTCCCCTATTGCGCCGCGCTCGCACTCGCGAGCGACCCCACCGACCCGGCCATGTACCTTGAAAAGGTCATCGACGACCCCGAGCGCCGCGCGCTCGCGCGCCGCGTCGAACTCTACGTCGACCCCGAGATGGAAGCCGCCTACCCCAAGCACTACGGCTCTCGCATCGAGTTCGTGCTGGCAAACGGCGAGCGCCGCAGTAGCTTCGTACTTGACCCGCATGGCTTTCCGGCCGACCCGGTCACCGACCCGGAACGCATCGAGAAATTCACGCGATTAGCAGGCCACGCGAAACCGGCCGGACGCGTAGCCGACATCGCCCGCGCCGTCCAGCGCGCCGAAAAATTGTCGTCTGTGCGCGAACTCATGGAATTGATCAGGAACTGACACGAGTCAAAACAAAAACCCATGAAACCGCCGATGAACGCAGATGAACGCAGATAGGTATAGGGTCGATTCCGGGTTTACTTATCGGCGTTTATCGGCGGCTAAATTCCGCTTTTGCTTTTTGAGGCACTTATGACACTAAAGGAAACCTGCAGGATCGAAGCCGACCTCGGCGCCGCCGGTAAAGGCGCCGTCTTTTCCCTGAAGAAGCTCGAGGAAAGCGGCGCCGGCCGCATCTCCCGCCTGCCGATCTCCATCCGCGTCGTGCTCGAGTCCCTGCTGAGAAACTGCGATGGCAAGACCGTGCTCGAGGAGCACGTGCTCGATCTCGCGCGCTGGCAGCCGAACGCCCCGCGCACAACTGAGATCCCGTTCATCGTCGGGCGCGTGGTATTGAACTGCATGGCGGGCATCCCGCTGCTCGGCGACTTGACCGCGATGCGCGGCGCCATGACCCGCAAGGGCCACTCCCCCGCGGCGGTGGAGCCGAAGGTGCCGGTGGACATGACGCTCGACCACTCGCTCACCGTGGACTATCACGGCACGGCGGACGCGCTTCAGAAAAACATGAAGGTCGAAGTGGACCGCAACCGCGAGCGCTTCAGCTTCGTGAAATGGGCGATGCAGGCCTACCAGGGCATCCGTTTCGTTCCTCCCGGCTTCGGCATCCTGCACCAGATCAACCTCGAGTACTTCGCACCGGGCCTGCTGTCGAAAGATAAGGCCTGGTATCCCGATACGCTGGTCGGCACCGACTCTCACACCGGCATGATCGCGGGCCTCGGCACCGTCGGCTGGGGCGTCGGCGGCATCGAGGCCCAGGCCGCCGTGCTGGGCCAGCCGGTTTACATGCTGACGCCCGACGTCGTCGGCGTGCACGTGACGGGCCAGCTGCCGGCGGGTGTGACCTCCACCGATCTCGTGCTGCACGTCACCGAAATGCTGCGGCAGGCCAAGGTCGTCGGCAAATTCGTCGAGTTCTTCGGCGAGGACGTCGCCAAGCTCACCGTGCCGGACCGCGCGACGATCTCCAACATGTCGCCCGAATATGGCGCGACCGTCGGTTTTTTCCCCGTTGACGCGCAGACCATCGCCTACCTGCGCCAGACCAGCCGCCCCGAAGCGCAGGTGGCCGCAACCGAGGCGTACTACAAGCTGCAAGGCTGCTTCGGCCCGGTGCGCCCCGGCGACATCGATTACAGCCAGGTGGTGAAGCTCGACCTCTCCACGATAGAACCCAACGTCGCCGGCCCCAAGCGCCCGCAGGACCGCATCGCACTTGCCAGCCTCAAGGCGAAGTTCGAGAGCCTGGTCAAAGCTCCTGTAGCCGAGGGCGGATACGGCAAGACCCAAGTCGAAAGTCGAAAGTCGAAAGTCGAAAAAAACGTCGCTCAGGATGGCGACGTGGTAATCGCTGCCATAACTTCATGCACCAACACCTCCAATCCGGGCGTGATGATCGCGGCGGGGCTGGTCGCGAAGAAGGCGGTCGAGCACGGCCTCACGGCGAAACCGTGGGTCAAGATGTCGCTCGCCCCCGGCTCGCGTGTGGTGAGCGAGTATCTCAACGCTTCCGGGCTGCAGGCGAGTCTCGACCAGCTCGGCTTCAGGCTCGTGGGCTACAGCTGCACCACCTGCTTCGGCGCTTCCGGCCCGATCGACGCGGAACTCGAGAAGTCCATCAACGACCGCGACGCGGTGACGTGCGCGGTGCTGTCGGGCAACCGCAACTTCGAGGCTCGCATCCACCCTTCCGTGCGCGCCGCGTTCCTGATGAGCCCGCCGCTGGTAGTCGCGTTCGCGATCGCGGGGCGCGTCGACATCGACATGGCGAAAGAGCCGCTCGGCGCCGGAACCGACGGCAAGCCGGTTTACCTGAAGGATATCTGGCCGACCCAGGAAGAGCTCTCGAACGTGCTGCGCACGGCGGCGAGCCCGGAACAGTACCGCTCGGTCTACGGCATGGATCACGCGGTCGCCAACCCGTTCTGGGAAGGCGTCGCCCGCATCACGGGCGAACATTACGCCTGGAGCGCGGACTCGACTTATATCCAGGAGCCGCCGTTTCTCGAGGAAAGCTTCACGGAATCCTGCCTGCGCGAGTTCAAGGGCGCCCGCGCGCTCGCCGTCCTCGGCAATTCGATCACCACCGATCACATCAGCCCGATCGGCAGCATCAAGGCCAGCTCCCCTGCCGGCCTGTACCTGCAGGGCCTCGGCGTGAAGCCGGTCGATTTCAACAACTACGGCTCGCGGCGCATGAACCACGAGATCATGGTGCGTGGCACGTTCGCGAACGTGCGGCTGCGCAACATGATGGTGCCCGGTGTCGAGGGCGGCGTGACCGCGCATCAGCCGGGCGGTGAGCAGATGAGCATTTACGAAGCCGCCATGCGTTACGCCGCGGACAAGGTCCCGCTGTTCGTCATCGCCGGCGAGGAATACGGCACCGGCAGCGCGCGCGACTGGGCGGCGAAAGGCACGCGGCTCCTCGGCGTGCGCGCCATCATTGCCGCGAGCTTCGAGCGCATCCACCGCAGCAACCTGGTGGGAATGGGTGTGCTGCCCTGCCAGTTGCCGGCCGGCGTGACAGCCGCCACGCTCAAGCTCGACGGGCGCGAGCGCTTCGATTTGACCGGGCTCGACGCCAATGCGAAGCCGCGCCAATCCGTCACGCTCGTGATTCACCGTGCGGATGGCAGGGAGGACCGCGTCGCGCTCACGCTGCGCCTGGATACGCCGGCTGAAGTGAACTACGTCCGGCATGGGGGTATCATGCCCTACATGCTCAATGAGCTCGTCGCCTGAGGCGACTCGCCCGTTTCTCGTTGCTCGTTACTCGTTGCTGAACCTTCTCCGCTGGAGATATCAATGACGGATGCAAATTCTGCGACCATGGCGCCGGGTTGCCTGACCGGCGTCCGGGTGCTGGACTTCACGCAGTTCGAGGCGGGCACTTCCTGCACGCAGGTCATGGCGTGGCTCGGCGCCGATGTGGTGAAAGTGGAAAACCCGGTCGGCGGCGATCCCGGGCGGCGAACGGGCGCCACCAAGCCGCACCGGGATGATCCCTATTTCCTGAATTACAACTCCAACAAGCGCTCGATCACACTCAACCTGAAATCCCCGCGCGGGCTCGAGATCGTCAAGGACATGGCGCGCAAGGCTGACGTCTTCATGGAGAACTTTGCGCCCGGGGCCATCGAGCGCCTGGGCCTGGGCTACGACGTCCTCTCCAAGCTCAATCCGCGCATCATCTATGGGCAGGTGAAGGGCTTCGGCGAGGGCAGCCCGTACGAGAATAACCTGGCTCTCGACATGATCGCCCAGGTCTGCGGTGGCACCATGAGCATCCCCGGGCACCCCGACGGGCCGCCTGCCAAGCCGGGCCCGACGCTCGGCGACACGGGGACCGGCATGCTGATGCTGATCAGCATTCTGGCGTCCCTCCACAAGAGGAATGTGACCGGCCGGGGCGTGCGGCTGGGCGTGGCCATGCAGGATGCGATGCTGCACTACATCCGCAATTCGTTCGGTGTCACCTCGAAGACCGGAAAGCCGGCGCCGCGTGCCGGAGCGCAATCCGTCGGGGGCAACAACCCCCCCTGCAATATCTATCCTTGCGCCCCGGGAGGGCCGAACGACTACGTTTACGTCTACACCAGCCGCGGCAACCCGCAGCATTGGCCGCGGCTCCTCGAGGCGATCGGACGCAAGGATCTCATCGGCGACCCACGCTACGAGACACGGGAGGGCAGAGTCGAACATGAGGCGGAAATCGACGCGATCATCACCGAATGGACGAGCAAGCACGACAAGTACGAGGCAATGCGCGTGATCGGCGCCGCCGTTCCTGCGGGTGCAGTGCGGGATACCCTGGAACTCATGAACGATCCCGATTTCGAGGAACGCGGTATCCTGCAGACCATACAGCACCCGACGAACGGTCCGTTCAAGATGGCGGGCTGGCCCGTGCGTTTCGACGGCAAGCCGCCCGTGGTAACACCAGCCCCGTTGCTCGGCCAGCACAGCGCCGAGGTGTTGAAGGACTGGCTGGGAATGAGCGACGCGCAGGTGGACGCACTGCGCACGGAAAAAGTTATTTAGAGGCCGTACCAAAATGAGCGGCCTTGTTTTTACTCCCCTCCTTTTCAAGGAGGGGTGGATGCGAAGCAGACGGGGTGGTTACGTGGGCACTCCTCGCTCCCACCACCCCGCCCGCTGGCGCGGGCACCCCTCCTCGGGCAGGAGGGGAATTCATTTTGTTACCAGCTCTTAGGAGAAACGACGATGGCGGACCTGACCGGCTCTGAAATACTGGGGCGATCCCTGAAAAACGAGGGCACGAAGGACCTCTTCTTCATCATGGGCGGGCCGATGATGCTCGCCGAGCAATCGTGCGTCAAAGAGGGGATACGCCCGATCGACGTGCGCCACGAGCAGGCCGCCGCGCTGATGGCGCAGGCCTACAGCCGCCTCACCCAGAAACCGAGCGTCTGCATGGCGGCGAGCGGCCCCGGCGTGATCAACCTGGCGACGGGCGTTGCCAACGCCCTCATCGATTGCGCCCCCGTGGTGGCGATCGGCGGATCGAGCGCCATCGGCCAGTTCGGCAGGCAGACGTTCCAGGAAATCGACCAGCTCGCGATCATGAAGGGCTGCACCAAGTGGGCCGACCGCGTCGTCAACCTGAAGCGGATTCCCGAAATGGTGAACATGGCCTTCCAGAAGGCGATGGGCGGCAAGCCCGGGCCGGTCTACCTCGATTTTCCGTCCGACATCCTCTACAACAAGATCCCGGAAGGCGATGTCGACTGGAGCCTGAGCGGCCGCCCGCTGCTCAACCCGCGGCCGATGGGCGAGAGCGCGCGCGTCGACGAGCTGATCGATGCGCTCTCCAAGGCGAAGCATCCGATCATACTCACCGGCAGCGGCGTCATCTGGTCGCAGGCGTGGAAGGAACTGCAGTCGTTCGTGGAGAAGTCAGGCATCCCCTTCTACACCACGCCGCAAGGCCGCGGCGTGCTGCCGGACGATCACCCGCTGTCTTTCCTCACCATGCGCTCCTCGGCGTTCAAGGATGCCGACCTCATCCTTATCATCGGCACGCGCATGAATTACATCATCGGCCACGCCGCGCCGCCGCGCTTTGCCGCCAACGCCACGATCGCCCGGATCGACATCGACGCGGATGAAATCTCATCCTCCCCGCGCAAGGTGCATATCGGGATCGTCGGGGACTGCAAGGCGGTGCTGCAGCAACTCCTCGCGGCGCTGCCCGGGCGCGTGGACGCGGGCAATTTCGCGCCATGGCGGAAGCAGCTCGCCGAGGGCGAGTCGGCGAAGCGCAAGGAAACCGGGGGCGGCATGTCGATGAACGCGACGCCGATACACCCGCTGCGGCTGTGCGAGGAGGTCAAGAATTTCATGCGGCGCGACGCCATCCTGGTGGTGGACGGGCAGGAGATTCTCAACTACGGCCGCCAGTCCATGCCGACCTTTTCGCCGGCTCACCGTCTGAATTCCGGGCCGTTCGGGATGATGGGCGTGGGACTGCCCTTCGGCGTCGGCGCCAAGATCGCGTGCCCCGACAAGCAGGTCATCGTCGTCCACGGCGACGGTTCCTTCGGGCTGAACGCGATGGAGCTCGACACCGCCGTGCGGCACAAGGTCCCGATACTCGTCGTGATCAGCCTGAACGGCGGCTGGACCGCCGATCCGAAGCGCGAGAAAGTGGGGCGCGATCTCGGCTATACCCGTTTCGACAAGATGGCCGAGTCGCTGGGCTGCTACGGCGAATACGTCGAGAAACCGGAAGACATCGCGCCCGCGTTGAAGCGCGCCCAGGCCAAGGTGGATCAGGGCATGGTGGCGCTCGTCAACATCAAGACCGACGACAAGGCGCGCGCGGGAACGGTGGCGTTCTCATCGCATTCCACGTAACGCGACGCCACCAACGAGCGCAAGAAAAGGGGTCGGGAGTCTTTTCGGGTCAAGGAAAAGACTCCCGACCCCTTTTTCGCTAAGCGAGGTCGAGTCGCACCGCAATTGCCGCGGTGGCAATGACGATGGCGTCGTGATCGCCTTCCGCGGGAACGTCCAGGCCGCCTTTCACCACCTTTACCGCGACTGTTCCGCGCGGCAGGCTCGCTTTCACGGCAGCGGCGTCCACCCTGTCCGGCTGCTGGACGCCGATCGTGACTTCCACCTGCATGGTCCGCGCATCAAGTCCCAGCGTGCGAACCATACTCAGAGAGGAATGGTGCAGGGCATCCTGCACGGCGCGCAACGCGGCCTTCGTGTAATCCGAACCGTGGAGGTCGTTGCCGGTTCCCATCTCCAGGATCACGCGCTTCATCGTCATGGCGCTCTCCTCAGACATCCAGGCGCACGATTGCCGCCGCGCTGGCGATCACCGTCGAGCTCGTGCCGGCATCGTTTGGAATCTCGAGCCCGCCCTGGACCACATTGACGGTGCCCGTGCCGTGCGGCAGCACTTTCAACACCTCCGCCCTGTCCACCTGTTCCGGTCTCGGCACGCCGATCAGTACTTCAACGAACATCGAATCCACCGGCTTGCCCAGCGCATCGGCGACGTTGAGTGAGTTGTGCCACAGCGCATCACGCAAGGCGCGCACCGCCGCCTTGGTGTAATCCGTGCCGCGGATATCCGTACCCATCCCGATCTCGACCGCCACGCGTTTCATCATTGTCGTTGGTCCGGTTAGTGGGAACGCCAGGCCGCCCGGGCCTTTCCTGAGGCGAGGGCGGCGCTCTTGCCGGCGAGCCGCCCGAAGATGGCGCCGCTCGTCAGCCCGGTTGAGCCCGGGTAATTGAAGTAGAACAGCCCGCCCACCATCTCGCCCGCCGCGTAGAGCCCCGGGATCGGCTGGTGGTTGGTGTCCATCACCTGCCCTGCCGTCGTGATGCGCAGCCCGCCGAAGGTGAAAGTGATGCCGCAGGTGACGGCGTAGGCCTCGAACGGCGGCGTGTCGATTGTATTGGCCCAGTTCGACTTGGGAATCGCGAGCCCCTCGGTGCGCAGGCCGTCCTTCACGTTGGGGTCGAACGGCACGCCGCGTTTCACCGCCGCATTGTATTCCCTGATCGTCTTCAGCGCCTCGCCTGCGTTGACGCCCTCCAGCTTGCCGGCCAGCTCCTCCAGCGAGTTGGCGGTAACGCGCGTGACGTGCTTCGAGCTGTACTCGGGGCGCAGCAACTGCTTCACCTTCGCGTCGAAGATCTGCCACGCGAACTGCTCCGGCTGCTCGAGGATGATGTGCCCGTACTTGGCGTAGGTGTAGTTGCGGATGTCCGCGCCCTCGTCAAGAAAGCGCTTGCCATTCGCGTTCAGCATGATCGAGAACGGGTAGCTGTCGCGCTCGAAATCGTCGCACGTCGCCCAGTCCCCGAAATCGGAAGCGTAGCGCTCCCAGCCGACCGCGTGGCAGCCCGACCAGTGGCCGCACGGCTGCGCGCTGATGGCGAGCGCCATCTCCAGGCCGTCGCCGGTGTTGTACCGGGTGCCGCGCACCTTCGCGAGGTCCCAGCCCTTGCCGAGGTAGCGGCTGCGCCACGCCGCGTTCGCTTCGAATCCGCCGCAGGCGAGGATCACGTTCCGGGCATGGAAGGTCTGCGTCACGCCGTCCAACTTCACCACGACGCCGCTGACGCCCTGGTCCGAGTGCACGAGCTCCCGCGCCCACGCCTTGTAGAGAATCTTCACGCCGGCTTTTTCAGCAGCCCGGTAGAGGCCATCGACCAGTCCGCGTCCCCCGCCCACCGCGGCGAGCGTCGCGCCGCCCCAGAACTTGAACTTGCCGCCGACCTTGAACGACTGGCGGCCGAACTGCGGCAGGAAGCGGATGCCCTTGCCCTTGATCCAGTGCATGATGTCGTTGCTGTTCTTGACCAGTATCTCGCACAGGTCGGGGTCGGTGCGGTTCTGCGTGATCCGCGCCATGTCGTCGAAGAACTGCTCTTCGGTGTAGGCGCCGAAGTCGCTCGCCATCTCGTCCGCCGTGAGATCGGGCGAGAGCGCCAGGATGTCCTCGGCGCCGTTATAAACGATCCGCATCAGGCCTTCGGTGAACGAGCTGTTGCCGCCGCGCTCCTCCTGCGGCGCGCGCTCGAGTAGCAGCACCTCCGCGCCCTCCTCGCGCGCGGCGAGCGCCGCGCACAGCGCCGCGTTGCCGCCGCCGACGACAATGACGTCGTATTCCGTATTCATCACCATGCGAGCATTGTATTATCTACGTAGAAAACAGGGAAAAACCGGATGTTATTGCTACTGCGTTGGCTGAGAAAGCTTGTCTGCTGGGTGGATTTCATTCTGCTCAGCTTGCTGGTTTACCTGCTGGCCTGGCTGCCCTGGTCCGGCAAGCATCCGGTGGCCAGGCTGTTTCACGCGTGGTGCCGCAGCTTCGTGAGAGCGCTCGACGTGGACCTCCGCGTGCACCAGAAGCACCGCCAGCGGCTGCCAAAGCGGTTCATTTTGATTGCCAATCACCCGTCGGCGTTCGAGGACATCGGCATCCCGGCCGTGTTCGACGTAGTCTCGCTTGCCAAGCTTCAGGTGCAGGACTGGTTCATCGCGGGCCGCATCGCCAGGGCGGCCGGCACGCTGTTCGTGGACCGCGACAATCCTGAATCACGGCAGCAGGTCATCCAGACCATGGTGGATGCCGTCAACGCGGGACAGAATATCGCGCTCTATCCTGAAGGCGGCTGCAAGGGACGCAGGCTGTTCACTGAATTCAAGTCCGGCGCGTTCGAAGTCTCGATCCGCACCGGCGTGCCGATCCTGCCGGTGTTCCTGCACTACGAAGCGCAGGACGATTTCGAATGGCAGGCCCCCTACACCCTGCCCGACAAGATCCGGCACATGATGGTCACGGTCAACAACCGCGCCAATTATTACGTCTACGACGTGCTGGATCCGAAGGACTATGCCGACAAGTACGCGATGAAGGCGGCGGCGTATGCGATGTACGTCCGTTGGGATGCGCAGTACCTTCAGTAGATTCAACCGCCGAGACGCGGAGAAGCAACAATTCAGTCCGGGGAAAATCGATCCGCCAAGGCGCCGACATTACCAGAAAAAACAATGGCACCCGCTGTCGGCACAACCTCAAGCCAAACCATACGAGTTGGACTGATCTCCGACACGCATGGCCTGGTGCGCGATGAGGCAGTAGCAGCGCTGAAGGGCTGCCAGCACATCCTGCACGCGGGCGACATCGATGAGCCGGAGGTGCTGGTAAAGCTGCGCAAGCTTGCCCCTGTGACGGTCGTGCGCGGAAACAACGACCGGGGGGCGTGGGCGCAAGCGATTCCCGTGTACGACGTGGTGGAGTTCGGCTCGGTGTCGGTTTATCTCCGGCACGACGAGCTGGAGCTGGACGTGGACCCTCGCGCGGCGGGGTTCCGGGTGATGCTGTTCGGGCATTCGCACCAGCCCAGGGTCGAGACCCGCGACGGCGTGCTGTTCGTCAATCCCGGTAGCGCCGGGCCGCGCCGTTTCAAGCTGCCGGTCGCGGTCGG
>CAZFRR010000161.1:0-23406 GCA_964521405.1 uncultured Streptomycetaceae bacterium
CCATGCGGCGGTGGCGCGCACCTTGAACGGAGCCTCGGTCGAGCCCGCGCCGTTCGAGCAAATCAGCGGCATCGAGCTCTTCGACAAGGTGGTGAGCGTGGACCAGAGCCCGATCGGCCGCACGCCGCGCTCCAATCCCGCCACCTACACCGGCCTCTTTGCGCCGATCCGCGAGCTGTTCGCCGGCGTGCCGGAAGCGCGCGTGCGGGGCTACGGCGCCGGGCGCTTCTCCTTCAACGTCAAGGGCGGACGCTGCGAGGCGTGCCAGGGCGACGGGGTGATCAAGGTCGAGATGCATTTCCTGCCCGACATCTACGTGCCGTGCGACGTGTGCCACGGCGAGCGCTACAACCGCGAGACGCTCGACATCCGCTATAAGGGGCGGAACATCCACGAAGCGCTGATGATGACGGTCGAGCAGGCGGCGGAATTCTTCAGCGCGGTGCCGGCGATCGCGCGGAAGCTCCAGACGCTGCTCGACGTGGGTCTCGGCTACATCAAGCTCGGGCAGAGCGCGACGACACTCTCCGGCGGCGAGGCGCAGCGCGTGAAGCTGTCGCTGGAGCTCTCGAAGCGCGACACCGGCAGGACGCTGTACATACTGGATGAACCCACCACCGGGCTCCATTTCCACGACATCGATCTCCTGCTGCGCGTGCTGCACCGCCTGCGCGACCACGGCAACACGGTGGTGGTGATCGAGCACAACCTCGACGTCATCAAGACCGCTGACTGGGTGATCGACCTCGGGCCCGAGGGCGGCGACGGCGGCGGGCGCATCATCGCCGAAGGCGCGCCGGAAGACGTCGCGAAGAACAAGGCAAGCTGTACCGGCGAGTATCTGAAGGCCGTTCTCGCCTAAAACGCGATTGCAGCTTGGTCTTACTGATGGTAGGATTGACGGTATTACCGTATGGAATACTGAAAATGCGCACTGAAAAGCTGTCCATCTCGATACCGGGTTCCTCATTCGACTTCATCGAGAAGTATCGCAAAACTCACGCGCTGAAGAGCCGTTCGCACGTCATCGAGACGGCCATCAACGTGCTGCGCGAGCGGGACCTCGAGGCGGCCTATCGCGACGCCTCCCGTGAATATGATCCAGCCTGGGAAGTGACGAATGCCGACGGGCTTCCCGATGAGGCGTGGTGAAATCTACTTTGCCGAGCTAAGCCCCACGGTCGGATCCGAGATCAACAAGCGCCGGCCGGCGCTGATCGTCAGCAATAACGCGAACAATCGCGCCGCCAATACCATTACCGTTGTCCCCCTGACCTCTAACACTTCCCCCGCCCGTCCCTTCGAGGTCCTGGTACTCGCCAGGCAAACCGGCCTGCCCAGGGACTCCAAGGTCCTGGCTCAACAGATACGCACCATCTCCAAAGCACGGGTGGTCCCAAAAAAAGCTGGAGAACTCGACCAGGAACTGATGCAGCAGGTAGACGCGGCGATCAAACTCCATCTGGCGCTGAGATAAGTGAACCCGCGTGAACTCCTGCTCGGCAGTTTTCACGCCGCGCTCGCCGCGGCTGACCCGCTGAAAATCGTCCCGCAGCACTTGCCGCAGCCGCCGAAGGGACGCACGCTCGTCGTGGGCGCGGGCAAAGCCGCGGCGGCGATGGCGCTTTCGGTCGAGCAGAACTGGCCGGCGAAAGCGCCGCTCGACGGGCTCGTGATCACCCGTTACCAGCACGGACTCCTCACCAATCGCATCGCGGTGATCGAGGCGGGCCACCCCGTTCCGGACGACAACGGCGTGAAGGCAGCGCAGGAAATCCTGCGGCGCGCGAAGAGCCTGACACCCGACGATCTCCTGCTCGTGCTCGTCTCCGGCGGCGGCTCCGCCCTGCTCTCTCTGCCGGTCGAAGGCATCGCCATGGACGAGTTGAAAGCCGTCACACGGGAACTGCTCAAGTGCGGCGCGCCGATCCAGCACATGAACACGGTGAGGAAGCACCTCTCCGCGATCCAGGGCGGCCGGCTCGCCGCCGCCTGCCGCGCGCAGGTCGTGGCACTGGTGATCTCGGACGTGACGGGCGACGACCCCACGCACATTGCCTCCGGCCCGTGCGCGCCCGACCCCACGACCTACCAGGACGCGCTCGACATCCTGAAACGCTACGAAGTCAGGGCGCCGAAGGCGGTCACCGCGCACCTGCAGCGCGGAGCGAAGGGTGAAATCCCGGAAACGCCCAAGCCGGGCTCGAGGATCTTCAAGCGCGTGGAGAACCGCGTCATCGCCACGGCGCAGGCCTCGCTGCAGGCCGCGGCAAGCTTCTTTATCGGCCACGACATCCACCCCGCCATCCTCGGCGACTCGGTGACCGGCGAAGCGCGCGAGGTCGCCAAGGTTTATGGCGCGCTGGCGCGGGAAGTGAAGCAGCATGGATTGCCGTACCAGCCGCCGGTGGCTCTGATCTCCGGGGGCGAGACCACCGTCACCGTGCGCGGGCGCGGGCGCGGCGGCCGCAACGCGGAATTCCTGCTCGCGCTCGCGGTGGACCTCACCGGTGCGGCAGGCATACATGCGCTCGCTTGCGACACCGACGGCATCGACGGCACCGAAGACAACGCCGGCGCCGTTATCGCGCCGGACACGTTGCATCGCGCCGAGAAAAAGAAACTGGTTGCCGCGAAGCTGCTCGACGACAACGACGGCTACGGCTTCTTCAGCGCGCTCGGCGACCTCGTCGTCACCGGCCCCACGCGCACCAACGTCAACGATTTCCGCGTGATCCTCGTGACGAGTGACGAGTGACGAGTGACGAGTGACGAGTGACGAGTGACGAGTGACGAGTGACGAGTGACGGCCGCGCTAGCGCGCGGCCCACCCGGGCAGCGCCTTGCAGCGGACGATCCAGGCGGTGACTGCCGGGTACTGCTCGAGCGGGACCTTTGCTTCGGGCGCGGTCTCGATGTAGGGGAAACAGGCGACGTCCGCGATGGTGGGACGGCCCAGCGCCAGCCAATCGTTATTTTTCAGGCGGCCCTCGAGCACATTCAGCGCGACCCGCCCCATCGCCTGGCCCTGCTCGAGCGTGCCCGCGGTCCAGCGGTCCTGCAGCACGCCGCGGCGCGCGTACTGCAGGCCGAACTGGATTTCGTTGCCCGCCAGCGCGACCCACTGCATCACCTCGCCCATCGCCGCCGGGTCGCCGGGCAGCCATTGCTCGCCACCGTGCTTGCGGGCGAGGTAGACCAGGATGGCGCAAGAATCCCAGAGCACGACGCCGCCGTCCTCCAGCACCGGGATTTCCCCCCTCGGGTTCAACTTCAGGAACGGCGGCTTCTTGTGCTCCCCGTTCTTGGTGTCGACCGCGACCTTTTCGTACGGCAGGTTCAGCAGCGAAAGCAGGATGCGCACCTTGTACGAATTGCCCGAAACATCCACGTAGTAGAGCTTCAATCCTATCTCCCGCGGAAATGGTTGATATGCCATTTCCGCACCGTACTTTTCCCCTCGCCCTCCGGGAGAGGGGGAAGGGGTGAGGGAACTGGCGCCGGGAGAAAGTCCACTGCCCGCCCTACTGCTTCTCGACCCTGGCGATGCGCAACTGCTCCGCGGTGTCTTCCAGGTAGCCCGTCAGGAACTTCCGGAACTCCTCGGGCGTGCTACCGATGGCCAGGTGGCCGGACTCGACGAAGAACTGGGTGAGCTTCTGCGAACGGGCGGCCTTCGCCGACTCCGACTGGATCTTCATCAGGATCGGCCGGGGCGTGGCCGCCGGCGCGAAGATGCCGTGCCACGAGGCCTCGTAGATCATGCCGGGTATGCCCGCCTCCGACACCGTCGGCAGATCGGGCATGCCGGCCCAGCGCTTCTCGCCGGTATAGGCGAGTGCTCGCAGCCGCCCGGACTTGATGTGCTGCACCACCGTGGTCGGCGCGCCGAACAGGACCTGGATCTCGTTGCCGAGCACGGCGTTGGTGATGAGTGCGAAGCCTTTGTACGGCACGTGGACCATCTTCGAACCGGTGCGGGCGTTGATGAGCTCGCCCAGCAGCTGCTGGCTGTTGCCGACCCCGCTCGAGCCGTAGTGCACCGCCGTGCGCCTGGAGAGATCGAGAAGCTCCTTCAGCGATTTCGCCGGCGACTGGCCGTTGACGATGATGAGGTAGCCGGGCAGCGTGGTGACCTGCGTGACCGGGGCAAAATCCTTTAGCACGTGGAACGGCGGCTTGCGGGTCACCAGCTCGTTGTTGGCGAGCGAGGCGGAGGTGTAGAGCAGCGTATAGCCGTCCGGCGCCGCCCGGGCGAGCGTCTCCCCGGCGATGATGCCGTTCGCGCCGCTGCGGTTGTCGATGACGATGTTGATGCGGATGCTCTCCACCATCACGTTGGACACGGCGCGCGCGATGGTGTCCATGGTGCCGCCGGCCGGCTGCGGGATCATCATCCGCACCGGGCGGTTGGGATAGGACTGGCTCCACGACGGGCCCGCCGCAACGCCGGCGAGCAGGACCAGGGCAAGTGCAATCGTGCGTTTCATCATGTTAGGGACTCTTACGGCTTTCAGGTTATCCTGCCGCGTTCAGGAATTCAATCCTGCGCCAGCCATGACGCCAGAAGCCATTTCAAAATCCATTACAGCCACGGAAACACACGGAACCACACGGAAATTCTCAATTGGTTACGGGGACGTTTTCCGTATTGCGTTCTTGTCCGTGTCATTCCGTGTGATTCCGTGGCCAATTTTTAGACCGCTCCAAGTGACCAGGACGGTAATCGCAACATTGCTCTCCTGCCTCGCGGCCGGCGCGCTGGCACAGGCGTACCCGTCGAGAGTCGTCCGGCTCATTGTGGCTTCGGCGCCGGGCGGCGGCTCGGACCTGGTTGGCCGCACGCTCGCGCAGAAGCTCGCCCCCGCGCTCGGGCAACAGTTTGTCGTCGATAACCGCGCGGGCGCCGGCGGGCGCATCGGCGCCGAGGTCGTGGCGAAGGCCGCGCCCGATGGCCACACGCTGCTGGTCGGCACCAGCAGCCTGATGGTGATTGCGCCGGCGATGTACGCGAAGCTGCCCTACGACACCCAGCGGGATTTCGCGCCAGTATCGCTGCTGGGATCGGCCGCCTACGTGCTCGTTGTGCACCCGTCGGTTCCCGCAAGATCGGCGCGGGAACTCATCACGCTCGCCCGCGCGCGTCCCGACAAGCTGACTTACGCCTCCGCGGGCAGCGGCGCGTCGTCGCATCTGGCGGGCGAGCTCTTCAAGATGATGGCGGGCGTGAAAATCGTGCACGTGCCCTACCGCGCGAGCCCGCTCGCCACGCTCTCGGTCGTGGCCGGCGAAGCCGACCTCATGTTCAGCAATATCCTGCCGGCGGTGCCCGCCATCCGCGGCGGCCGGTTGCGGCCGCTCGGCATCTCCAGCGCGAAACGGTCGAGCGTGCTGGCGGAGGTGCCGACGATCGAGGAATCCGGCCTGCCAGGATACGAGGTCGTCCAGCTCTACGGCCTGCTGGCGCCCGCCGGCACGCCGCGCGAGATCGTGCGCCGGCTGAACGAGGAAACCGTGAAGGCGGTGCAATCGGCCGAGATGCGCGACCGGCTGCGCGCCGAAGGCTCCGAGGTGGCCGTCAGCACGCCGGAAGAACTCGAAAAAATTATCGCGTCCGAATTGAGGAAATGGGCCCGGGTCATCAAGCAGGCCGGCATCACCGACGCGCCCTAATTGCACTGTGTCACAAAATAGGTCCCCTCCCCCTTGACGGGGGAGGGTTAGGGTGGGGGTGAGAAGTACCGTGACACTCAACGTCTTCACCCCCATCCCAGCCTTCCCCCGTCAAGGGGGAAGGAGTTTCTTTGGTGATTTGTGACACAGTGCAACTAGGCAGTTATCGCGTTTTTTTCCCGGCCGCGCCTTTTGTCCGGCCTCGAGCGCGCTTCTTGCTGGCGAGATCCTCGAGCACTTCGGCAAACTCGTGCGCGGCCTGCCCCATCGCCGACCAGCCGGCGTAGGCGCCCGCGTGAATGATGATTTCGGCGATCTGCGCTTTCGTGAAGCCGAGGTGAAGCGCGCTGCGCAAATGCGGCGGCGTGCCGCGCGGGCGCACCAGCGCGATGTTGACGGCAAGCGTGATGATCTGGCGCTCGCGCAGCGTGAGATGGGGGCGGGTCCAGATGTCGCCGAAGAGATGCCCCACCGTCAGCTCGTAGAGGTCCGGGTAGAGCTGCTTCTGGACCGCCAGCCCCTTGCCGCGCGGACCCAGCTGCTTCAGGAGCTCGAGTCCCCGCTTCATGCGCGCTTCGTAGCCCTTCATGTCGGGTTCTCCATCATCCTGAAAACTGCAATTTAGCCACAGAGTTCACAGAGAACACAGAGAGATTCAAGGGGTTGAGTCTGCACGCTACACTCACCCGATGGGTGAGGCTTGAAAGGAATATGCGTTCCTGATTTTCCTCTGTGAACTCTGTGTCCTCTGTGTCAGATGCTTTTCAAGGGTCATTGGAAGTACATGCCGCCGTTCACCAGGTAGCACTGCCCGGTGATGTAGCCCGCGTTCTCGCTGGCGAGGTGCACCACGAGGGAAGTCACCTCCTCGGGGCGGCCCTTGCGGCGGATCGGCTGGTCGGGGCGCAATGCCTTCACGCTTTCACCGTCGGCGCGCTCGCCGCGGCCGATGGTGCCGGCGCCGACGCAATTGGCAGTAATGCCGAACTCGGCGAACTCGCGCGCGATGCCGCGGGTAAGCCCCACGATGCCGAGCTTGACCATCGCCTTGGCGGGGTAGGCGCCGAGGTAGGGCGCGATACCGGAGAAATTGATGATGCGGCCCCAGCGGCGCTCCTTCATCAACGGAATCACGTTGCGGCAGACGTGGAAGGGGCCGGTGAGGTTCACCGCGATGTTGCGATTCCACTCCTCGAAACTGACCTCCAGGAGCCGACTCTCCGCCCGAAAGCCCGCGACGTTGACCGCGATGTCCACGCTGCCGAACTCGCCGCGCGCCTTGTCCACGAAGGCCTTGACCGACGCGTTGTCGGTCACATCGCATTTTTCCGCGACGACCTTGACGCCCAGCGCGCGCGCTGCCGCGGCGACTTCATTCAGCTCCTTCATCCGCGCGCTGGTACAGATGGCGAGGTTGGCGCCTTCGCCCGCCAGCGCGAGCGCCGCGTAGCGTCCCATGTTGCGGCTGGCCCCGGCGATGAGCGCCGTCTTGCCCTTGAGTCCTGTGTCCACATTGTCTCCCGTTGCGGAAATTTACCCGCATTCTATGGTGTAATTTCGTCTTCCGCCAAACTGTCTACCATGCGACCACGCAACGCCATCTCGCCGCTGATGCAGGAACTCTCCGGCTACATCGCCGCGGCCCGCCGCCGCGCGCTGCCCGCGCCGGTCGTCGAGAAGACCCAGCACCACGTGCTCGACACCCTCGCCGCCATGGTGTCCGGGGCGAAGCTCCTGCCGGGGATGAAGGCGATTGCCTACACCAGAACGCTGGGGGGCGTGCGCGAAGCCACGGTAGTCGGCACGAAGCTGATGACCTCGGCGGTCAACGCGGCGTTTGCCAACGCCATGCTCGCGCACTCCGATGAAACGGACGATTCGCACGCGCCCTCGCTGACGCACCCGGGATGCGGCATCGTGTCCGCCGCACTCGCCCTGGCAGAACGCGGGGGCCGCGGCGGCCCGGAGCTGCTGCGCGCCGTCGCGCTGGGTTACGACATCAGCGCGCGGATGAGCCTGTCGCTGCAATCCCGCGCGTTTCGCAGCGTCGGCCATTCAACGCACAGCATCGGGCCGACCTTCGGCGCGACGGCGGCGGCATCGGCGCTGGCGGGCCTGACGAAGGGCCAGGTGCGCCACGCGCTTTCCTACGCCGCCCAGCAGGCCGGCGGCCTCTCCTGCTACGCGCGCGACCCCGAGCACATCGAGAAGGCGTTCGTCTTCGGCGGCATGCCGGCGAGGAACGGCGCCGCCGCGGTAACCATGGTTGCCGCCGGCTTCACCGCCGTCGAGGATGTGTTTTCCGGGGAACGCAATTTCTTCGTCAAGTTCGACGAATCGGGACGCATCGGCGCCGCCCCGCAGCCGGAGCGACTGCTGCATGAACTCGGTGGGACTTACGAGATCATGAACGCCAACATCAAGCGCTGGTCGGTGGGTTCGCCGATCCAGGCGCCGCTCGATTCGCTGCTGGCGCTGATCCGCGCCGAGCGCATCCGGGCGGAGGACGTCGAGAAGCTCACCATCCGGGTGTCCGAGACCGGGGCCAACACGACCAGCGACCGGGACATGCCCGACATCTGCATGCAGTATCTGTGCGCGGTCATGCTGATCGACGGCTACGTAGCTTTCGAGTCCGCCCATGATGTGAAGCGCATGAAGGACCGCAAGGTGCTCGCGCTGCGGGGCCGCATCAAGCTGATCGGCGACGCGGCGCTCGAGAAACTGCTCCCGGCACGTCATGGTATAGTCGAAATCACTCTCAAAAACGGGCGCCGCCTCCGCCACCACACCAGCGCGGTGCGCGGGACCGCGCAGAATCCGATGACACGCGCCGAGGTCGATGAGAAGTGCCATGGCCTGATGGCGCCCAGGCTGGGCGCGAAGCGCGCCCGCGCCCTCTGCGACGCGGTGTGGAATCTTGAGCGCTGCACCGACGCCCGCAAGCTGAGACCGCTGCTGCGGACTTGATGAAACTCCTGCCCCGAAGAGCGACACCATGAGCCTGGCGCGCCAACTCGCCGAACGCATCCATGCGATGCGTTATGAGGATCTTCCGCCGGAAGCCATCCGGTGGTGCAAGGTCGCCGTGCTCGACACGGTGGGGGTCGCCCTCGCCGGCGTCTCCGAAGATTCATCGAAGCTCGTTGTGGAAGCACTCGAGCTTTCGCCCGGCGACGGCCCTGCCCTGATTTTCGGCTCGAACCGGCGCACCGGCGCGCTCGACGCCGCGCTCGTGAACGGCGTGGCGGCCCATGCGCTCGATTTCGATAACACCGCCAAAAATCTCGGCGGTCACGTGTCAGCGGTGATGGTCCCCGCCCTGATCGCCGCGGGCGAGCGTTACGGCGCCAGCGGGCGCGAGCTCATCCTCGCGCACGCGGCCGGCTACGAGGTGGGCGCCGCCATCGGCCGCTGCCTCAATCCTTCTCACACAGAGAAGGGATGGCATCCCACCGCCACGCTCGGCGTGTTCGCGGTGACGGCGGCCTGCGCGAAGCTGCTCAAGCTGACGGTGGCGCAGACCGAAACCGCGCTCGCGCTCGCGACCTCGCTCTCGGCCGGCCACAAGGCGAACTTCGGCACCATGACCAAGCCCTTGCATGCCGGCCAGTGCGCCCGCGGCGGCCTCTTCGCGGCGCTGCTCGCCCGCAAGGGCTTCACCGCCAACCCCGAAGCGTTCGAGCACAAGCAGGGCTTCTTCAATCTCTTCGGCGTGGGCAAGGTCAACGCGGCCCTGGCGCTCGAAGGCTGGGGCAACTGGGAGATCGTGAACCCGGGCGCGAGCTACAAGCTCTACCCGTGCTGCTACAGCACGCACTCCGCCGTGGAGGCGACGCTCAACCTGGTGCGGCGTCACGGCCCGTTCGACGCCCGCAAGGTGGCGCGCATCGACTCGCGCACGCACGAGCGCGGGCTCGCGCACACCGACCGCCCCGATCCCGACAGCCCGCTCGCGGCCAAGTTCAGCGTCCAGTACTGCGTGGCGCGCGCCGCGCTCGACGGCAAAGTGGTGCTGGAGCATTTCGAGGGCGACGCCCACCGCGAGCCGGCGGTGCGCGACCTGCTGCAGCGGGTTCACGCGACGCCTTATACCGGCAAGCTCTACGCGGACGATGATCCGTTCGACGCCGAGGTGACGATCACGCTCGCCGACGGCACGTCGTTCACGGAGAAGGTGGACCGCCCGCTCGGCCGGACTTCGGACAACGCCATCTCCCACGAGGACATGAAGGCAAAATTCGAGAACTGCGCCGGCCGCGTGCTGGCGCCCGGGGCGGTCGCCGCGGCTTGCCGCGCGCTGGAGGCTCTCGAGAAACTGGGCTCGATGCGCGAGCTGACGACGCTGCTCGAGCCGGCCAGCGCGGGGGAAAAGCGGGCCATGGGCAGCGTGTAATGCGAGCAATGCGCCCAGTTGTCGGGCTGTCGGTACTTGTCATGATGGTACTGGGCACGATGGCGGCGCGCGCGCAGGATCCTTATCCCAGCAAGGTCGTGCGCATCGTCACCGCGGCGCCCGGCAGCAACAACGACTGGGGCGCGCGCCTGCTCGGAGACGAGATCTCGCCGAGCCTCGGGCATCGCGTGATCGTGGAGAACCGCGGCGGGCTCGCCGCGGAGGTCGTGGCAAAGGCCGCGCCCGACGGCTACACCGTGCTGTTCTACGGTCCCGCCGCCTGGACGCTGCAGTTGTTCCGCAACGTCGGTTTTGATCCGGTGCGGGACCTCGCGCCGGTCACGCTGGCGATGAGTTCGCCCATCGTCCTGGTCGTGCATCCCTCGTTGCCGGTGAAGTCGGTGAAGGAGTTGATTGCGCTGGCCAGGGCGAGGCCCGGGGATCTCAATTATGCTTCCGGGACGATCGGCGCCACGCCCTTCATCGCCGGTGAATTGTTCAAGCACATGGCGAAGGTCCGGATCGAGCGCGTTCCCTACAGCGGCACCGGCCCGTCGGTGATCGGTCTCTTGAGCGGCGAGGTGGAAATCATGTTCCCGGGAGCGGGATCGGTGTGGCACTTCGTGCAGCAGAACCGGTTGCGGGCGCTGGGCGTGGCTTCCGCCAAGCCGTCCGCGCTGACGCCCGGCCTGCCGCCGGTGGCGCTCACCGTTCCCGGCTACGAATCGACCTCGAACATCGCGTTCTTCGTCCCGGCGAAGACGCCGGCCGCCATCGTCAACCGGCTGAACCGCGAGCTAGTCCTGGCGCTGGGCAAGGCCGACGTCAGAGAACGGCTGTTGAAGGGCGGCGTGGAAGCCGTCGGCAGCTCGCCCGAAGAGCTGGGCGCGTACGTGAAAGCGGACATCGCCAAGATAGAAGTGCTCATCAAGAGCGCGGGCATCAAGACGCAATGAAGATTGAACCAATAACTGCAATTCAGCCACAGAGATCACAGAGAACACAGAGAAAAAAACCGCCAGGAAACGACAGAAACATGATTTGAACCGCCATGACGCCAAGACGCCAAAGAAGGCAGGAAGCAAGCGAGCGAGTGGAAACTCGCTGGGGGGCTGCTCAGGGACGGGTTGGCGGTTTTGATTTGAATATTCTTTGTTTCTTGGCGTCTTGGCGTCTTGGCGTCATGGCGTCATGGCGGTTCGATTATGGTTTTTCTTTTCTCTGTGAACTCTGTGTACCCCTCAAGGGGGTATTGAAAAGAATTCTCTGTGGCAAATAGCTGTTCTAGATTGAAAGGATGAATGCCGTGGAAAAGTTCGACGTGCTGGTGGTGGGCAAAGGCAACGCGGCGCTGTGCGCGGCGCTATCCGCGCGAGACCAGGGTGCGAGCGTGGCAATGCTGGAAGCCGCGACGGTGGAGGAGTCCGGCGGCAACAGCCGCTTCGCCGGCGGCGTCATGCGCTTCGCCTACAGCTCGGTCGAGGATCTGCAGAAAATCACCGACATCCCGGAGGACGAGGCGAAGAACACCGACTGGGACAGCAATACGGTCGAGGAGTTTTACGACGACTTGTACCGCGTCACCAGCTTCCGCACCGATCCCGATTTAAGCGAAGCCCTCATCACGAAGAGCCAGGAAGGCATGGTGTGGCTGCGCACCCAGGGCGCGAGCTTCGTGCCGAACTACGGCGCCCAGTCGGCCATCGTCAACGGCAAGCGCAAGTTCTTCGGGCGTTTCCCCCTCACCGTGAACGGCGGCGGCGCCGGGCTGGTGGCGGATCTCACGAAAACCGCGGAGAAGAAAGGCATCGAGATCTTCTTTGAGACCCGCGCGATCTCGCTCATCTACGACGGCGAACGCGTGCTGGGCGTGCGCGCCAAGCGCCAGGGCAAGCCGGTGGAGTTCCACGCGCGCGCCGTGATCCTCGCCTGCGGCGGCTTCGAGGCGAACCCCGAGTGGCGCACGCGCTACCTCGGCCCGGGCTGGGAGCTCGCCAAGGTGCGCGGCACGCGCCACAACCTGGGCGAGGGCCTGAAGATGGCGCTCGAGATCGGCGCCTGCCCCTACGGCAACTGGTCGGGCCGCCACGCGGTGTCGTGGGAGCGCCACGCGCCGGAGTTCGGCGTGGTCGAGCGCTCGCATGACCCTTACCGGCACAGCTACCCGCTGTCCATCATGATCAACGCCGAGGGCAAGCGCTTCGTGGACGAGGGCGCGGACTTCTACAACTACACCTACGCCAAGTACGGCGCCGAGGTGCTGAAGCAGACGGGCCAGTACGCCTACCAGGTGTTCGACGCCAAGATGAAGCCGCTGCTCAACAAGGAATACAGCGGCCGCAACGTGACGCGCTTCACCGGCAATACGCTGGAGGAACTCGCCGGGAAGCTGGAGGGCGTCGATCCCCAGGCGTTTCTCAAGACGGTGCGCGAATACAATGCCGCAGTGCGCACCGACGTGCCGTTCAACAAGGCCGTCCGGGATGGGCGCGGCGCTACGGGCATCGAGCCGCCGAAGTCCAACTGGGCGAACACGCTCGACACGCCGCCGTTCGAAGCCTACGGCGTGACCTGCGGCATCACCTTCACCTTTGGCGGTCTGCGCATCAATCACGAAACCGGCCAGGTGCTCGACTTGAGCTATAACCCCATACCCGGGCTCTACGCCGCGGGCGAGATGGTGGGCGGGCTGTTCTATTTCAACTACCCGGCGGGCACGGGGCTCGTCTCCGGCCTGGTGTTCGGGCGGATCGCCGGCAACGGCGCGGGCGCCGCGGTGAAGGCGTCATAGTTAACAAACCATTTCAGCCACGGAAACACACTAAAACGCAAAACCCTTTTAGCCACGGAATCACACGGAAGGGCACGGACGGGAAAAGCAAATGCAGAAGCCCTCCTGTTTTATTTTTTTATTTCCGTGTGTTTCCGTGTGTTTCAGTGGCCAAATTTCCTTTTGCCTTTTGCCTTTTGCCTTCCGCGCTCATTGCGCGGTGAGGCCGCCGTCAAGAACCAGCGTCTGGCCGGTGATGTACGCGGCCTGCGGGCTGGCGAGGTAACACGCCGCCGCCGCCACCTCCTCGCTGGTGGCAAAGCGCTTGAGCGGCACCCGCGCGAGGGCCGCCTCCTGGTATCCGGGCTCGGCGAGCGAGCCCGCGCGCGAAGGCGTATTCACCCTGCCCGGCGCGATCGCGTTGACGCGGATGCCGTGGTCCGCCCACTCGATCGCCAGCATTTTCGTCATGTGGATGACGCCCGCCTTGGCGATGCCGTAAATCGAGCGGTCCCGCACCCCCACCAGCCCGTGCGTGGAAGCGATGCTGATGATGCAGCCGGGCCGCCCGGTCGCGACCAGGTGCCGGCCCATCTGCTGGCTCATGAAGAACGTCCCGGTAAGACCGGTGTCGAGCACCGCGTCCCATTCAGCCGCGGCAATTTCAAGCGCCGCTTTTCTCAGCGGCACCGCCGCGTTGTTGATGAGCACGTCGATCGGGCCCAGGGCGCTGACGGCATCCGCCATCGCTTTCTCGATGCTCGCCTGCGAGCGCACGTCGAGCGCCACCGGCGCCGCACGGGCCTCGGCTGCCCGGATCTCTGCCAGCACGCCGGCAAGCTTCTCGGGACGGGTCGAGGAAACCGCGACGTCGAACCCGTCGCGCGCCAGCGCCACGGCGATCGCGGCGCCGATGCCCTGCGATGCGCCGGTGACGAGGGCGGTGCGCCTTACGTTAGACATGCGTGAATGGTGAATAGTGAATGGTGAATGGGCCAAATCCGCATTCAAAAGGCGAAGCGCCCTTGGGTTAAAGTGATCTTCGAGGCGCAATTCTAGACCGTATTGGATAATGCGAGATAATCATTCCATTATCTGGTCCGTCGAGATCGCTCATGAACCGTTCACGCCTGGTCCCGATCGCGCGCAGCTTCCGGCCCGCGTTAGCCGCCGTGCTCGCGCTCGCCGCCGTCGCGCACGCGCAGACTTACCCGGTCAAGCCGGTGCGGATCATTTCGCCCTACGCGCCCGGCGGCCTGGGTGATCTCCTGCCGCGCGCGATTGCGGCGGGCCTCGCCGAGCTGCTGGGCCAGCAGGTCATCGTGGAGAACCGGCCCGGCGCCAGCATGATCATCGGGACGCAGGCGGCGGCCCGGTCGCCCGCCGACGGCTACACGCTGGTGTTCGGCAGCGTCACCAGCCTCGCCATCAATGTCAGCGCCAACAAGAACCTGCCCTACGACCCAGTGAAGGACTTCACGCCGGTAACGCTGTGCTACACCACGCCGCTCTACCTCGTCGTCCATCCCTCCCTCCCCGTCAAGTCGGTCAAGGAACTCATCGCGCTGGCACGCGCGCAGCCCGGCACGCTGACGTTCGCCTCGGGCGGGAACGGCTCGTCGAATCATCTGGCGGGAGAGCTGTTCAAGTCGCTGGCGCGAGTGGAGATGCTGCACGTGCCGTACAAGAGCGCCGGGCCCGCGATGACGGACGTCATGGCCGGGCACGTCAGCCTGATGTTCGGAGCGGCCGGCCTCGCCGAGGCGCAGACCGGCAAGGTGCGCGCGCTCGCGGTCACCAGCGCCCGCCGCACGGCCGCCGCGCCCCAGTTGCCCACCGTGCGCGAAGCGGGCGTGCCGGGCTACGAATCGACGATCTGGTTCGGCATCCTGGCGCCCGCCGGCACGCCCGCGGCGATCGTGACGCGCCTCACCCAGGACATCCACAAGGTGCTCGACCAGCCGCAGCTGCGCGAGCGCTTCAACACGGGGGACATCACGCCCAGCACCCCCGAAGCCTTCGCCGCGCTGATTCAGCGGGAGATACCGAAGTGGCGCAAGGTCTTCGACGCCGCGAAGATCGCGCCCGAGTAGCAAAACACAATAGACAGGATTTACATGATTAACAAAATCAACCCCGACACCCGATTAAGGAACTTCTGCAAAACCCTGAATTCGTCACCCCGGCGTACGCCGGGGTCCAGTCGAAACAAGTGCTTGCTGGATCCCGGCTTCCTCCGGGATGACTTTTCAGAGCATCCTTAACACTGTCGTGTGTTCTTGATCTAATCCTGTAAATCCTGTTAATCCTTTCTATTGCTTCTACTGGCATGAGCCACTCGTTGCGAATCGCCATCATCGGCGCCGGCATCGGTGGGCTGGCCGCGGCTGCGCTGCTGAAGCGCGCGGGCCACGACGTGACCGTGTACGAGCAGGCCCCCCGCTTCGCCCGCGTCGGCGCCGGCATCCAGATGGCGCCCAACGCGGTGAAGGTGCTGCGCCTGCTGGGCATCGAGGAGCGCTTGCGGCGGACCGCGTTCCAGTCGGAGGTTGCGCTCTCCCGGGTGTGGGACACCGGCGAGATCACCAGCACGCTGCCGCTGGGCCGCAGCGTGGAAGAACAATTCGGCGCGCCGTACCTGTTCCTGCACCGGGCCGACCTGCACGCCGCGATCGAAGCCGTGGTGCCGGACGGCATCGTCCATCTCGGCATGAAGCTCGCCGGCCTCGAGCAGAACGCGCGCGAAGTCACGCTCGCCTTCGAGGACGGAACGCGGGCGCGCGCGGATGCCGTGATCGGCGCGGACGGCGTGCATTCGCTCGCGCGGGAAATCATCCTCGGCCCCGAGCGGCCGCGCTTCACCGGGCGCGTCGCCTACCGCGCGACTTACCCGGCGGCGCGGCTCAAGGCGGCCATCACGCCGGTGCGCACCAAGTGGTGGGGGCCGGACCGCCACATGGTCATCTACTACGTGACCGCCGCGCGCGACGAGCTCTATTTCGTCACCAGCGTGCCGGAGCGGGCGGACTGGATCACGCCGGAGTCGTGGTCGGCGAAAGGCGATCTGGTCGAACTGAAAGCGGCCTACGCCGGGTTCCATCCGGAGGTGCAGGCGGTGATCGACGCCTGCCCCGAGGTCTACAAGTGGGGGTTGTTCGAGCGCGAGCCGCTCGCGCGCTGGTCGGCGGGCCGCGTCGCGCTGCTGGGCGACGCCTGCCACCCGATGACGCCGTACATGGCGCAGGGCGCGGCCTCCGCGCTGGAAGATGCAGCCGTGCTGGCGCGTTGCCTGTCGGGCGACGGCGCCGATGACCTGGAACGGGCGTTCCGGGTTTACGAGGCGACGCGCAAGCCGCGCGCCTCTGCGATCCAGGCGGGATCGAGCGCTAACACGTGGCTGAAGGGGGAAACCGATCCGGCGTGGGTCTATGGCTATGACGCGTGCACCGCGCCACTTGAAACTCAATAGACAGGATTAACAGGATTAGTTCAAAGACTGCCAAGAAAACCAGGAAGCCTCGACACAGGACACAAAGGACACAGTGGGGCGCATCCACCAGGTCATCATTCATCATTCCGCATTCATCATTAAGGCGCAGCCGCCGGGTCATCATTCATCATTCCGCATTCATCATTTATGGCAAAGCGAGACCAGCCCCGATGAAAACACCAAATACTGACAGTGCTGATCTGAATCCAGAGGCGATATTGGCGCGCGCGACCGCTGCGCGGGGGGACATCTTCCCGGAATGGAAGCCGATCGCCTACGCGCTGCCGCAAACCTACGACCTCATCAACCGCACGGGCAGCTACCTTCACCAGTACCACGGCCAGTCGCCGGAGGAGCAGGCGCTGTCCGGCCCGATGCGCGAGCTGATCGCGATACCCGCGCTGTGCGCGAAGGGCGACATACGCCACTCGGCGAATCACGTGCGCCGCCTCTACCGCATGGGCGTCACCAACAAGGTGCTGCTCGAGGCTGCGTCGGCATTCGGCACCGTGGTCGGCTGGTCCAGCATGACCTTCGTCTCGCTCGCCATCCTGGAAGCCAACAACCCCGATTACCCCTTCGGCAAATTGCCGGAAGGCGGCGAGCCGAAAGAACTCTTGCCGTTTCCAGAACTGAAGATGGGCCGCAGCCGCAAGAGCAAGGGAAAGGGTAAGGAAAATGAGAGCCTGCTCGACACGCCCGAGTGGCGCTACGCCGCCGGCATCGACCCGGAGCTCGCGCGCCGCTGCGCCGCTTTCGTTGACCACTGCCTGGCTGCGGGCGGCGCGCAAGACGAGCTTCTCGGCCCCGGCCCGCGCGAGCTCATCGCGATCGCCGCGCTCTGCACGCGAGGCGAAGTGGGCCTTGCCGCGCAGCACATCTTGCGCGCCTACGACTACGGCATGACGCGCCGGCAGGTGCTCGAGGCGATCTCCTGCGTCTTGCCGATGAGCGGGATGGTCACGGGTCAGCTCGGTTGGCGCACGATGCGGCTGGCCGATAAAACAAAACGAACCGCCAAGACCGCCAAGAGAATCACAAGAAAGAGTTAGTCGTGCCAGAACGAGGTATCAGGTCATCCTTCATCCTTCATCCTTCCGCCCTCATCCTTGTCCTTAAAATGGGGCGCTAAGGACGCAAAGGCCGCGAAGAAATACTCCCGTCACCCGCATCTCGTCACCCGTAATCGTCACTGGTTGGCGAAGCGGGATTCATCAACTCCGGACAAATTTCAGCAGCCGCGAGCAATCGCGGGCATCCGCCGCCCGGAGCGCCGCGATGTACCGGGTTCGGGCATCGCCAGCCTGCTCCAGATCGGCACTCCCCCAGCTGAAGCGATCGGCTCCGTTTCGCACCAGGAGCACGTCCGTAAGTAGCCGGGCATGGCGGCCATTTCCGTTGACGAATGGATGGATCCGCGTCATCCGGTGGTGGAAGCGCGCCGCCGCCTCGTCCAGCGGCACTGACCGTGTTTCAAGCTGCGTCTTGATGTCGAGGCAAAGCAACCCGAGCTGCACCTCGATCTCCCTCCAGTCCACGCCGATGTTCTTGTCGCTTCGCCGGAAGGCGCCGGCCCAGCGCCATGTCTTGTCGAACATGCGCTTGTGGAGCCGCTTGATGAAATCCACGGCCAGCACGTCGCCGCGCCGACGCGAGAAAACCCACTCCTCTGCGCGCAGTAGGTTCTGCTGTTCCCACTCGTTGAGCTGCCCCTGGGTCGAGATGTGCCGCGGAATCAGCCCCTGCGCCTCGTCGGGGTCGAGCGGCGTCGCGCCCGTTGGATACTCGAGCTTCAATCCCATAGTTCGCGGGGCTGCTTCTCCAGAATTTCCCGGGTCAACTGTTCCAGCTGCCGATCCCTGGCCTTACCGGTGACCTGCTGCGCCTCGAGGCTCATCGAGTGCGAGACGCGCGCAAGCCGCCGGCGGGCAATTTCTCCGGCACGCTCGCGCAGCTTCTGCCGCAAAGGTTTGCGCGGAACGAGCGCGTACACCAGGTCGCAGTCGAGCGCCTGCGCCACGCGCTTGAGCGTATTCAGGCTGACCGTTCCCGCCCGCTCGCCCTGCTCCATCTTCGCCAGTGTCGGCGCCGCCACTCCCACGCGTCGCGCGAGCTGCGCGAGCGTCATGCCCAGCGCGCTGCGGATCGCCTGGACCCAGCCACGCCCGGGCGGCGCGGCCCCATTGAGCCCCCGCCACTGATCCAGTGACGCTTCCACCTGATCCAACGCCATGTTTTTATAACGTTTATCCATATGCAATTCGCCTATAGGCAATCTTCCAGTTATTGATATTAGCTTAAAGGCTAATATATATCAATAATGTAATAGCCTATAAGCTAATCTTATGCAGGGAGCCCGGGCCGAACGCAAGCGCTGGGCCGCGAAGCGGAACTCGCCGCGATATCCTGCGCGCCTACGACTACGGCATGACCCGCCGCCAGGTGCTGGAAGCGATCGCCTGCGTGCTGCCGATGAGCGGGATGGTGACGGGACAGCTGGGGTTGCGCGCGATGCAGCTCGCGGATGCGATGCAGAAAAAGCCTCACCACCAAGGACGCAAAGGCCGCGAAGGAACAGAAAAGCCTCAACGCCAAGGCCGCAAAGGACGCCAAGGAAAATAAAAGCCTCAACGCAAAGGACGCCAAGGCCGCGAAGAAATCAACAATAAAAACTAAAGGCGCGAAGACAACGCCAAGTGGGAATCTGGATACCGATTCGGAAATGCGGGTCCGGACAGTTCGCAGATGACTTGGAACATCGGAGTTTGCCTCAACTCTGGCCCTACCTTGGGAAGGTGGCTAACCGCACGGGGAAGGCGGACAATCAGATGCTCAAGGCTATACACGAGGCCGCCACCATGCCCTCCTCACCCGGAGCAGGAAACTCGCGTCATTCAGGGCGACGGACGTTTCTGGTCACGGCAGCCGCGTGGCCCGCGCTCGTCTTATCAGACTTCGTCTTTGGCCAGCCCAGGAAGCCGCCGGTCCTGATCGGCTTTCTGAGCCTGCGCTCACGCGAGTTGGATGCGCAGAATCTTGGCACGGTCAAGGAGGGGCTCGTTGCGCTGGGCTGGAAGGAAGGTTCACAACTGGTTTTTGAGGAACGCTGGGCGGACGGACGAGCAGACCGGCTGCCGGCCTTCGTTAAGGAGCTTGCAGCTAAAAAGCCGGCATTGATCGTTGCGGATGGCATGCGAGTGGTAAGCGACGTAGCCAATTGGGCGCCCAACATCCCCATCGTCATGGTGGTCGGTACTGATCCAGTCGTGGCAGGGGTGGCGGAAAGCCTCGCACGTCCGGGCGGCATGGTCACCGGGGTTACCGGCCTCGCAATCGACATCACCGAGAAGTACCTGGAATTGCTGCTTGCCGCCGCGCCGAAGGTGAAGCGCGTCGGTTTCCTGGGCTACTCCCGCAGCCCAAACCACGCCAAAGTGAAGGAAGCGGCGCGCCGCTCGGTCGCGAAATACTCCGTGGAAGCACACTTCGCCGATGCGTCGAGCCCGGACGAAATCGAGCCGGCCCTGTCACGGCTGGCAATGGAGGGTGCGCAAGCCTTGGTGGCGTTACCGGGCGCGCTACTTGCGACAGAGCGGCAGCGCATTCTGAAGTTCGCCCTGGCGCAACGCTGGCCGGTTGTTGCGGGAGGGCTCGGGTGGGCCGAGGGAGGGGCTTTGCTCAGCTACAGCGCGGATAGATTGGCGAACTTTCGCCGCGCCGCCTATTACGTGGACAAGATCCTCAAGGGCACGAAGCCGGGCGATCTTCCGATCGAGCAGCCGACCAAGTTCGAGCTGGTCATCAACATGAAAACCGCCAAGGCGCTCGGGCTCACGATCCCGCAGTCACTTCTCATAAGCGCCACCAAGTTGATCGAGTGAGATCGCGCCGCGATCTGCTGATCCTGTTGGGCGCCACTGCGGTCGCGCCCCGCATGGCTCTCGCGCAGTCAAAGCCGCCGGTCCTGATCGGCTGGCTGGCCCAGTACTCACGCGAGTCGGGCGCTCACTTGCTCGCTGCTTTCAAGGAGGGGCTTGCGGCGCTCGGCTGGAAGGAAGGCTCGGTCGTGATCGAAGAGCGTTGGACGGACGGCCAGAGCGCCAGATTCCTGCCGCTCGCCAAAGAGCTTGCGGCGAAAAAGCCGGCACTGATTGTCGCTTCGGCTTCGCAAGTGGCAATTGCAGCGGCCAAGGCCGCTCCCCAGGTCCCGATCGTCATGGCGTCCGGCGGTGACCCGGTAGAGGCAGGGCTCGCGAAAAGCCTCGCCCGGCCGGGCGGCATGGTCACGGGGGTCACCAATCTCTCGATTAGCGTCACCGAGAAGTACCTCGAGTTATTGCTCGCCGCCGCGCCGAAGATGAGGCGTGTTGGCTTCCTGACCGACTCCAGAATCGGGATGCGCGCCTTGCGGTTGGAAGCAGCACGTCGCTCGGTGGCGCGCTTTGCTGTGGAAGCGCGCTTCACCGAAGCAGGCAGTCTCGAGGAGATCGAGCCGGCTATTTCCCGCCTGGCAAAGGACGGTGTGCAGGGACTGGTCCTGATTGGCGGCTTCTTGACCGAGCGGCGGCTCATCGTCAAGCTTGCGCTGGCGAAGCGCTGGCCAGTGATCGCGAACAACCGGGAAACCGTTGAAGACGGTGCCCTGCTCGGCTACGGCATAGTCCAGTCGGCGAACTTCCGCCGCGCGGCTTACTTCGTGGACAGGATCCTCAAAGGCGCGAAGCCGGCAGACCTGCCAATCGAGCAGCCGACCCAGTTCGAGCTGGTGGTCAACCTCAAGACCGCCAAGATGCTCAAGCTCGAAATACCCCGCGACCTCGCGGTGCGCGCGGACAAAGTGATCGAGTAAAAACCAGCAGGACCGGGTTCGAATTCCCGGGCCATTGAGCGACCCCGAGCAGCCAGCCCGGCCCGGTCGGTCGGGAAATACCTACGCAACTTGCGTATATACGTAGGTTGCGTATAATGCAACCGTGAAGGCCGTCTTCATCGAGTTGCCAGCCTTTGAGCGCAATCGCGCCGACTATCTGGATGACGCAGCATTCAGTAATCCAGGAGAGTGAAATGAAGGCATTGGTTAAGGCTAAACGGACCCCCAAACGCGACTTGTTCGCAGAGTTGAGCGAAGGCATGACGGCGCTGGCGGACGCCCGGCAAGGCAAGCGAACGCTGCGCACGCATACGGCGGAGTTCAAGGCCGCCCCCGAAGTGACTGCCCGGGAACTTGTGCGCGTACGCCAGAACCTCAAGCTCTCGCGGGCGCTGTTCGCCGTCTACCTTCGCACCAATGTCCGCACGCTGGAGAATTGGGAGCAAGGGCGGGCAAAGCCGAACGCGCAGGCGGCCTTGCTGATCAATCTGGTGAAGCGTTTCCCGGATACCGTCGAACGGCTTGCCGTCATTTGAGATGAGACGCGGGTGACAGGCTCTCTGTGCCCAGCATTTCCGAAATGGTATCCAGATAGTTCCTTGGCGTTGTCTTCGCGACCTTTGTTTTAATTATTATTTCCTTCGCGGCCTTTGCGTCCTTCGCGTTGAAGCTTTTCTTTTCCTTCGCGGCCTTGGCGGCCTTGGCGGTGAAGCTTTACTTCGGTGACGGGTATCAGGTCATCCTTCATCCTTCCGCCTTCATCCTTCAAGGCTGACGTCAGTCAGCCTTCATCCCCCGCTCCCGGATCAACGCGCCCCACTTCTTGTACTCGCTCTGCAGGTGCGCGGCGAATTCCTCGGGCGTGCTGGCAATCACGTCGAGGCCCCGGTCATTGAACCGCCTCACCTGGTCCGGCGCGGCCATCGTCTTCTTCAACCGGTCGTTGAGCAGCATGACCACGGGCCGCGGCGTGTTCTTCGGCGCCCACAGGCCGTGCCAGGTGGTGAACTCATAGCCTGGCAGGGATTCCGCGATCGCCGGGACATCCGGCATCACCGGATGGCGCTTCAAGCTGCTGATGCCAAGCGCGCGCAGCCGCCCGGACTTCACGAATTCGGAAGTCTCCGCGAAGTTGGTGAACGTGATACCGACCTCGCCGCTGATCGCCGCGATCAGCGCCGGGCCGCCACCCTTGAAATGCACCACCACGATATTCACCTTGCCGAGATAATTGAACAGCTCGCCGGCAATGTGCGGATTGGTGGCGGGCCCGGCCGAGCCGTAGTTCAGCGCGCCCGGCCTCGATCGGGCCAGCGCCAGCAACTCTTTCACGGAGCGCGCGGGCAACGAAGGGTGCACGGCCAGCATCGAGGGCGACGATGAAACCAGCATGACCGGCGCGAAATCGGTGAGCGGGTCGTAGGGCAGCTTGCTGTAGAGAAACGCGTTCGCCACGAAGGGAATGGTGTTCGCGAGCAGCGTGTAGCCGTCCGGCGCGGCGCGCGCCACCAACTCGGTGCCGATGTTTCCCGACGCCCCGCTGCGGTTCTCGACCACGACTTGCTGGCCCAGGAACTCCGGGATCCTGGCGGAGATCATGCGCGCGACGAGGTCCACGCTGCCGCCCGGCGGGAACGGCGAGATGAGGCGCAGCGGCTTCGCGGGAAAATCCTGTGCGACCGCCGCGCTTACGGCCATCGCGCAGCAAAGGAGGAATGAGGAATGAAGGATGACCCGCCAGCTTCGCCGAAGGGAAAAGACAACCCGCTCATCTCCTTCCGCCATCCGCCTTCCGCCTTCTGACTCATTCCTCATGACTCGTCCCCCGACACTCGACACTTCACACTCGACACTCGACACCAACATTGTATAGGTGCACCGATGTGGGAGAATGGCGGGCACTGCAAGTTTGGTCCTTTCCACATAGTGGCACGCATCAAAAGTCCATTTCTCCAGGAGCCCGCATGAAGAGCGTACCCAGAAGATCCACGGTCACCCGCCTCCGCCCCAACCGCAATCCGCTTGGCGTGAGCGCGGCCGAATGGGATGCGCGCTGCGAGCTCGCGGCGGCGTTCCGCATCGCCGCCAGCCTGGGGTGGAGCGACTTCCTGGGGACCCATTTCTCGCTGCGCGTGCCGGAGACCGAAGACCAGTTCCTCATCAACCCCTACGGCCTGCTGTTCAGCGAGATCACCGCGTCCTCGCTG
>CAZFRR010000162.1:0-10943 GCA_964521405.1 uncultured Streptomycetaceae bacterium
ACGGCGAGAAGTACGTGAGCGAGGCGGATGCCAACGGCTTTCACGCGGGCGAAGGCGCGGGCTGGGCGTTCGCCTTCGTCGACGACGACAAGGGCTACGGCGAGTCGTACGCCAACCTTATCCCGACCCCCGCCGGCGGCACGCACGAGGCGGGCCTGCGCGAAGGCATCTTCGAAGCGATCAAGACCTTCGCCGAGTACCACAGCCTGACGCCAAAGGGCATCAAGCTCCTCGCCGATGACGCGTGGTCGCGCACGGTCTACTTCCTCTCGGCCAAGGTGCTGGAGCCGCAGTTCCACGGCCAGACCAAGGAGAAGCTCTCCAACCGCGACGCGGTGAAGCTGGTCGCGGAAATGGTGCGCGACCCCTTCGCGTTGTGGATGAACGGCAATGTCGAGCACGGCCGGAAAATCGCCGACCTGGTGATCCGGCAGGCGGTCGAGCGGCTGCGCACGGTCCAGAAGGTCGAGCGCAGGAAATCCTCGAGCGTGGTGATGCTGCCAGAGAAGCTGACCGATTGTGAATCCACCGACATCAAGGACAACGAGCTCTACCTGGTCGAGGGCGACTCGGCCGGCGGCTCGGCCAAGCAGGCGCGCGACAAACGCTTCCAGGCGGTCTACCGCATGCGCGGCAAGGCGCTGAATTCGTGGGAAGTGAAGCGCGAACTGCTGTTCTCCAACACCGAGATCCACGACATCGCGGTGGCGCTGGGCGTGGACCCGCACGACGAGAAGGACAATCCCGACCTCTCGGGCCTGCGCTACGGCAAGGTCGCCTCGATGACCGACGCGGACGTGGACGGCGCGCACATCGCGGTGCTGCTGTTGACGCTCTTCTACCGCCACTTCCCGAAGCTGATCGAGAAAGGCCACATCTACATCGCCTGCCCGCCGCTCTACAAGGTGGACGTGCCCGGCCACGGCAAGCGGGCCGCGAAGAAGATCTACGCGCTCGACGAGGAGGAGTTGAAGTCCATCCTCGACCGCGCGCGCGACGACGGCATCAAGCGCGAATCGGTTTCGATCCAGCGCTTCAAGGGCCTGGGCGAGATGAACCCCGGGCAGTTGTGGGAGACGGCGCTGAACCCCGACACTCGGCGCCTGCTCCAGGTGCGCATCGAGGACAAGAACAGCACCTACAAGCTCTTCAACATGCTGATGTCGAAGAAGGAAGCGGAGAAGCGCTGCGAGTGGATGGAAGAGAACGGCAGCACGGTCGAGGCTGACGTCTGAGTGCTGAGTGCTGAGTGCTGAGTGCTGAGTGCTGAGCGCTGAGTGCTGAGCGCTGAGTGCTGAATGATGAGTGATGAGTCGCGAGCCATGACGGACGCCAGGGTACGCAAGGGCAGCAAGGACGACGCCACGCTCGACCTTTTCGGGCCAGCCGGCTCTGAATTAACTGACATGAAATCTCCGATGAAAATTGGAACAAAAGGAGCGAAGGCCAAACAGGCCCGAAAAGGTAAAGAAACCCCTGTCGCCACCGGCGGCGGTAGCGGTAAGGCGGGCGGTGGTTCTCCGACCGCCTCGGGCGAGGACTTCATCGACATGGCGTCGTTCGCCGAGCGGAGTTACCTCACCTACGCCATGAGCGTGGTGCGCGGGCGCGCGATCCCGAACGTCGAGGACGGCCAGAAGCCGGTGCAGCGCCGCATTCTCTACGCGATGAACGAGCTGGGCCTGAAAGCGGGCGTGCAGCATTCCAAGTCCGCGCGCATCGTCGGCGAGGTGCTCGGCAAGTTCCACCCGCACGGCGACGCCTCCACTTACGAAGCGCTGGTGCGCATGGCGCAGGACTTCTCGCTGCGCTATCCGCTGATCGACGGCCAGGGCAACTTCGGCACGCAGGACGGCGACCCCGCCGCCGCCTACCGCTACACGGAAGCGCGCCTGACGCCGCTCGCCGATCTCCTGCTCTCCGAGATCGACCAGGACACGGTGGATTTCATTCCCAACTACGACGGGCGCCTGAAGGAGCCGAAGCTCCTGCCCGCGCGGCTGCCGATGCTGCTTCTCAACGGCGCCTCCGGCGTCGGCGTCGGCATGGCGTGCGAGTTGCCCCCGCACAACATGCGCGAGGTGGCGGAAGCGGCGGTGTTCATGATCAAGCACCCCAACGCGACGCCCAAGTCCCTGATGCACATCATCAAGGGACCGGACTTCTCGGGCGGCGGTCAAATCATCAGCACGCGCGAGGAAATCGCAGAAACCTACAAGACCGGCCGCGGCTCGCTGCGCGCGCGGGCGCGCTGGAAGATCGAGAACCTCGCCCGCGGCCAGTGGCAGATCATCGTGCACGAGTTGCCGCCGACGACGTCGGTGAAGAAGGTAATGGCGGAGCTCGAGGCACTCACCAATCCGAGGCCCAAGGAGAAGGGCGGCAAGGTCTCGGCGGCGCAGGCGAACCTGAAACAGGTCGTTCTGAACCAGCTCGAGAAGGTCAACGACGAATCGGACAAGGACAACAAGCTGCGGCTCGTGCTCGAGCCCCGCTCCTCGCGCCAGGACCCCGAGGAGTTCATGCGCTTCATGCTGACGCACACCAGCCTGGAGGAGAACTTCCCGGTGAACCTGGTGGCGCTGGGCCTCGACGGCCGCCCGGTGAGGAAGAACATTGCAGATCTGGTCGGGGAATGGGTGCAGTTCCGCGTCATTACCGTCACGCGGCGCTCGAAGTATCGCTTGACGCAGGTCGAGAAGCGCATCCACATCCTCGAAGGCCGCATCATCGTCCTTCTCAACATCGACAAGGTGATCAAGGTCATCCGCAACTCGGACGAGCCCAAGCCCGACCTGATGAAGCAGTTCAAGCTGACCGAGGTGCAGGCGGAAGACATCCTCGAGATTCGCCTGCGGCAACTCGCGCGGCTGGAAGGCATCCGGATCGAGACCGAGTTGAAGGAGCTGAAGGAAGAGCGCAAGGGCCTGAAGGGCCTGCTGGGCAGCGAGGCAGAGATGAAGCAGCTCGTCGCGGACGAGATCCGCGCCGACGCGAAGCAGTACGGCGACGCCCGCCGCACGCAGATCGAGACCGCCGAGCGCGCGACCTTCGAGCGCCAGGTGATCGACGAGCCGCTGACGATCATCGTCTCGAGGAACGGCTGGGTGCGCGCGCGCACCGGCCACAAGCTCGACCTCGCGGGCACCAACTACAAGACCGGCGACGGGCCGTACGCGGTGTTCGAGACGCGTTCGGTGCACTACGTCGCGATCATCGACTCCACCGGCCGCGCGTTCAGCGTGGAATGCGTCGAGCTGCCCAGCGGCAAGGGCGATGGCCAGCCGCTCACCGCCTTCATCGAGCTCGCGCCCGGCGCGCGCTTGACGCACGTAGTCGACGCCCAGCCCGGGAAGAAGTATCTGTTCGCGAACTCCGGCGGCTACGGCTTCATCGCCAAGTCCGAGGACCTGCTGACGCGCGTGAAGGCCGGCAGAACCTTTATGACACTCTCTCCAGGCGAAGAAGTGATCCGCCCCGCCCCCGTGCCCGAGAAGCCGGAGCTGGCTGCGGCGTTCTCGGAGGAAGGCCGCATGCTGCTGTTCCCGGTGGACGAGCTGAAGGAATTGGGCCGCGGCCGCGGCATCACGCTGATGGGGTTGAACGACGACGAGAAACTCGTCGCGGTGGGCTTCGCCAACGCCAGGGAAGTGACTGTAGCGGGCATCTCGCGCTCGGGCAAGGAGAAAACCGTCAAGGTGAGCGGCGCCGACCTTGAAAAACACATCCTGCACCGGGCTCGCAAGGGTTGCCTCCTCCCCGGGAAGTTAAAGCCGACCGGCGTGACCGCTGACGAGTAAAGGGCTAAAGCTTTCACCGCGAAGAGCGCGAAGTAGCAGAAAAGCTTCATCGCCAAGGCCGCGAAGGACGCCAAGGAACAGAACAGCCTCGACGCGAAGGCCGCAAAGGACGCGAAGGATCAATAATAAGGACAAAACCAAGGGCGCTAAGAACACGCCAAGGTCTCAATGAGGGAAGTCCGGGGATAGCCCTCATCCAAGAAGCATTTCCCGGACGCCTCGAAGTCGGTCAACCCTGCGCCATGCTGTCCGTTATTACGATAAGGACAGCCTCCAGGGAGTTTTCCATGGACTTCGAGTTGATTGCGCGGGAAATCGTCGACACGGCGATACGCGTGCATACGCGCCTGGGGCCAGGAATGCTCGAGGGCGCCTACGAGGCCTGCGTCGAGTATGAGCTCGGCAAGCGTTCTTTCCAGGTGAAGAAGCAGGTCCCCATGCCGTTACGCTACGACGACCTGGTGCTCGACATCGGCTACCGGCTGGATCTCGTTGTCGAAGACGCAGTCGTTATCGAGTTGAAGACGGTCCGGCAGTTGCTGCCCGTTCACAAGGCGCAGCTGCTGAGCTATCTGCGCGCCGGCGACTACCGGATGGGATTTCTGCTCAACTTCAATACCTTACACATGCGGGACGGCATAACACGCGTTGTGAACCGGTTATAGCCTCTAACCCCGGAGGAAATGACCAAGGTTTCCAGCCGGGCAGCAATGGACCAAAGGCGCTTCCGGAATACCCCTCTTGGCGATTACTTCGCGACCTTGGGGTTGGGATTTCTAAAATTATTCCTTTGCGGCCTTGGCGGCCTTCGCGTCGAGGCTGTTCCGTTCCTTCGCGGCCTTGGCGGCCTTCGCGTTGAAAGCTTTAACCCGTCAGTCTGAAAAAAACGGCGGCCACTTTGGCCGCCGTTCTGTTTCCGGGGTTCTAGCCCCGGTCACCAGTCACGCCTCATTTGGCAAGCGGATCCGGGCGCATCTGGAACTTCACCACCCGGGGCCGGTTCGCCGTGCCGCCCTCGTTGTGGAACACCGTGCGCGTGGACTCCGTCGCCCACAGCGCTCTTCCTTTCCAGCCGGTGTTCGGATTGTCGATGCGCCCCTCGCCCCACTTCGCGTAAAAGCCCATCGGGTAGGGAACGCGCAGGTTGATGAACTTCCCGTTCACCAGGGCGAAGTACGACTCGTTCAGGTTGCCGGTGACGATCGGCACGTTCGCGCCCAGCCCGAAGGTATTGTACTGGTCCACCCAGGTGTAATAGCTCGCCTCGGCGCTGCCGCCGTCCGTAACGCCCCCGAACTGCGGCCCCGGCAGCTGATAGAGCGTCCAGCCCTCGGGGCAGTGCTTGCCGGTGGCAGTCGGCCCGTTCAGCACCTTGCACTTGCTGCGGTCGAACCTCCCGAGATGCCCGCTCGAGAGCGAGGCCCAGTAAATGCCGTTGCGGTCGATGTCGCCGCCGCGCGGCCCGTAACCGGGGAACGGCGGTTCGTAAACCTCTGCAAGCGCTGTGTGCGTCGGATCCGGCCCCGGATTGAGCCGGATGATGTAACCCGGGAAGGGTGAAAACCACGCCGTTCCCCACACCGTTCCATCCACCGGATTCACGGCGACGGCGTAGAGGTTCAGCAGGACCCGCTTGTCCTTGGTCGGGTCCAGCGGCTGGTTGTGGTCGGCATAGGCGTCGCGCTTGCCGTTGCCGTTGGTGTCGAGGATCAGCGGCGTCCAGCCCTGCGAGCGCACCTCGTCGCCGGTTTCCTCGAACATCTTGCGGTTCAACCAGCCGATCACGCCGGTGCCGAACACGCTGCTGGTCCACACCGTCTGGTTGGCGTCCTCCGCGAAAATCAGGTGGTGTGTCTGGAAGCAGGTGCTGATCAGCGTCCACTTGTCCGCTGCCGGATCGTACATCGAGAGATGGCGGCCGGAATTATCGAGCGGGAACACTTTCGCCGACGGATGGTTCGAGCCCTTCTTGCAGAATGCCGGGTTATCCGGATGGCGGACCCGCGCGGCAAACCAGACCCGGCCTTTCTCGTCCATCATCGGGTTGTGATTGCTGCTCTTGCTGTCCCAGATCGGGTCAGGTCCCCAATAGGGCGAGGGCTGCATCGGACTCGTCTTCGAGGACGGCGTCTTCGGGTCGCGCACCGGGTGGAATACCGTGCTCGCCGTATGCGTGTTCGGGTCGAGGATCGGAACGAAATCCGTGCTTTCCTCCGGGGAGCCGTAAAGCTTGCCGTGGGCGTTCACTCTCGGATTTCGCCGGTCGGTCCCAATGAGATCGTGCATGTAGCCGGTGGGAGTGCTCCAGTCCCACAGGGTAAGCACGAGGTTGCGCTCGATCCCCTGCGGGCGCTGCGGTCTTGCGGACGGCAGCTCGCCCGCGGCGATGCGGTCGGTCCAGTCGGCGAACAGGGCCAACGCGCGGGGCGCATCGAGCCGGTTGATGTCGCGAGCCATCTGCGGCAGGGCCTGCCCCGACTGGATGCGCCGCGCCCACGCGTCAGGAGACTTCATGTGGGTGAAATCCTTGGGCATCGTGCGCGTTCCCAGGTTACCCATCGCGTGGCATCCGACGCAGCCGCCGGTCTTCAGGACATGAAGCCATTCGCCCTGATGCGGCACTTTCCCCACCGGGAACTCGTTCTTTGCAGGGATCTTAAGCATCGAGTACCAGTAGATCGCGGGATAGTATTGCGCCGCCGCAGCCGGGCTCGGGGCGGGTACTGCGGTAAGGTTCAACGTGGTGCCGGGAGCGCTGCGAGTCTTCGCGGAATCCACCAACCCGTAGCCGCGCACCCACACGTTATAAGTGGCTTTCGGCAGATCCGGGATGAGGTAGCGCCCCTGATCGTCGGTGACCACGATCTTGGCGTACTGGGTGGGCAGGTCGGTGGTTTCAGCAATCACCCAGACGCCGGCCTCCGGACCCTTCGGGCCCGAGACGACCCCGCTGAGGTCGCCGCCGCCTTCCTGCGTACCCAGTCCGGCCGCACAAGCGGCCAGCAGCGCGGCGATGCCGATTGCCGCGAGTCCCCAATTCAATTTTTTCGTGGTCTTCATATCCCGCTCCCGTTGATTTTTGGTGTTGAGATGGACGAAGAGGGTTAGCCCCCTTTTTTGCCCATTCTGCCCCTTTACCCGCGGTTCGCCAACTGCCACCTGCGATGGGCCGAAGCCCGGTGACGACTGACGGGCTAAAGCTTTCAACGCTAAGGCCGCGAAGGCCGCAAAGGAAAATAACAGCCTCAACGCTAAGTCCGCCAAGGACGCTAAGGAATCATGATTAGAAATCCCAACCCCAAGGTCGCGAAGTCATCGCCAAGAGTGGTATTCCGGAAGCGCCAGTCCTCCATCCGGTATCCCCGGGCTTCCCTCATTGATTCCTTGGCGCTTACTTCGCGCCCTTGGTTTGATTCTGTACTGATTGTTGATACTTAGCGGCCTTTGCGGCCTTGGCGTTGAATCTGTTCCGTTCCTTTGCGTCCTTAGCGGCCTTTGCGTTGAGGCTTTTCCGTGTTTGTCGGCGCATATCGGTGGCAAATATCTTGGGTACCCATAAATCCAATTAACCCGGTATCCCGGTCCGCGCCTTGACGTTCGCGCGCACCAAGTCGAGAATCAATGCGTTATTGGAGGAGGCCCGCATGCTTACCCGTCCACATGATGGTGCCGCGCCGGCGGCGCACCACCTCAAGACATCCAACTCGCTTGCCGCATTCGAGGTCGCACCCAGCGGCGCGGCGCTCGCCGCGGAAATCCGCGGCATCGATCTCTCGGCTCCGGTCCCCGAAGACGTCAAGGCGGCGCTGCGCAAGGCGTGGGCCGATCACATGGTGCTGCTGATCCGCGGCCAGCGCATCGATGACGATCAGCTGCTCGCCTTCTCCGCCATCTTCGGCCCGCCGCACGAGGCCGCTGCGCGCAAGTACCACCTCGACGTCGGCGAGAAAGTGGACAACGAGTACATGCTTTCGAAGCACCCCAGCTTGAGCATCATCTCCAACCTGGGCCCGGACGGAAAGCCGGTGATGGACAACGGCGGGCTCGGCAGCTACGAAGTGGTGTGGCACACCGACAATTCCTACGTGAAGGTGCCGCCAGCGGGCAGCATGCTCTACTCGCTGGAGGTGCCGGTGAACGGCGGCGGCGACACGTCCTTCAACAACCAGGTTCTCGCCTACGATGAACTACCAGCGGATCTCAAGCGCGCGATCGAGGGCAAATCGCAGGTGCACGACTCGAGTCGCAACAGCGCGGGCGTGCTGCGCCCCGGGGTGAAGCTGCCGACGAATCCCGAGGAAGTCGAGGGCCCGACGCACCCGCTGGTGCGCGTGCACCCGGTGACGGGAAAGCGCGCGCTCTACCTCGGCCGCCGGCGCGTGTGGCCGTCGAACTACATCGTCGGCATGCCCAACGCGGAAAGCGAAAAGCTGCTGGACCGCCTGTGGGCCCACGCGACGCAGCCGAAATACGCGTGGACGCACAAATGGCGCGTCGGCGACATCGTGCTGTGGGACAACCGCTGCTGCATGCACTACCGCACCGAAGTCGACACGGCGCAGCGGCGCGTGATGCACCGAACCACTATCAAAGGGGAAGCTCCAGTCGCTCCTTGGTAGCGCACCACGAGATCCAAGGATGAACGTGGAACGTGGAAGGATGACCCTTCGCTTCGCGTGTAACTTGAGAGTTCTGACCTTTCACTGGCGCCCAGTCAGTAACTATTAGAAATAATTGATTTCTCGTAGAGTGGGTTTCCGACCGATGGTAACGGGAGGCCGGGACCTGCCTTTGCGCGCGAAGTGCGCGGGTCATCCTTCCACGTTCCATGTTCATCCTTCGGTTTTCAGCTCTCTCCACCCCTTCAGCAACGGAAAATAGAGCGCCAGTTTGACCGGGCGGTCGTCCCGCGCCCTCATGAGCGCGGCGTAGCGCTCGAGCTGGCCACGGTAGCGCTCCTGCTCGCGGTCGAGGAAGGCCTCGATATCGGCACCTTCGTGGCTGCTGGTCTTGTAGTCCACGATCCAGCGCACCCCCTGCTCGTCCACGAAAGTGCGGTCCATCACGACATTCACGACCCCGTCCGCGGTCGCGCCGGTCAGGCGCAGTTCCGATTGCGCGTCGTCATGGGAGCCGAGCAGCCAGCGCCCGCGCGCATCATTCAGCGTTTGCTCCAGCGTATCCGCTACGCGGCCAGTCGCTGCGTCCACGGCATCGGCGGACAAGCCGTCCGCGACCAGTTCGTCGCTGAAAGTCTTCCGCAGTGCGCGGACGCGCGCCGCATCCCACCCCGTGAGGCCGTCTTCGGCGATTCGCTGCAGCCAGCGATGGACGACGCTGCCGACGTGCCGCGCGGTCTCGCCCACCCATGAGAACTCGATCTCATCCCGCGCGCGCACCGGGTCCCGGGGCGGCGTCCATCCGACTCGGGGCGGAGGCGCGGGCGGCAGCCATCCGGATGCGATGCGTCGCAGCGATTGATCGATCTTGTTCTCCGCTCCGCCTTCTTCCTCTGGTGCGACCGGAGCGGCCGCCAGGCGTGTCGCAGCCTCGGCAAAGACCGGCTCGACCATGGGCCAGAGCGGATTGAGCAGCGTCCTTTCACCTGGTGTCTTCAGGGTGGGCGCGCCATCGTCATCGGTCTTCAAGCTTGCGTCGCCGAGCAGGTGCAGGCGGCCGCGGGCGCGCGTGGCGGCGACGTAGAGCAGTCGGCCGGCCTCGAGGCGCTCTTTCCGGGCCTCAAGATTTTGCAGCCACCGGTAAATCGAATCTTCGTCCGCGCCGGTCTCGTGGATCGGCGCAAGCAGCAGGTCAGCGGCGCCGTCCCCGTCCTTGCGCGGTTGTTCCATCCACAGGAAGAGCCTGGCTTCGTCGCCGCGCGGCTGGCGGCCCAGGCCGGGCACGATCACCGTATCGAACTCGAGGCCCTTCGCCTTGTGGATCGTCATGATCTGGAGCCGCTCGTCGGCCTGCAGATCCGGCAGCGCGTAGAGGTCGGCGAGCCCCTCCACGAACGCGCCCGGATCAGCGATCTCGCCCGCTTCCTCGTGCGATTCGAGATAGTCGAAATAGATTTCTGCGTCCTCGAGGTCGGTTGCGTCCTCGACGCAGGCCGGGCCGGAAAGCGCGAACCAGGCACCGGCCGTGCGTTCGCGCAGCGAGCCGCGCGAGCGGTGATCGAGGCACTCCCGCAAAACGGCGCGCACCCGCTCCAGCCGGGCGCGGCCATCGGCTGAAAGGGCTGCGACGAGCACGTCGTCGTTCAACTGCTCCCACACCGTGCGCTTTGCATCGCCGCCGGCAAGCCGCTCGAGATCGGCAAGCGTCAATCCGCACCACGGCGCACGCAGGGCCGCGAGCCAGGCCAGCCGGTCGGCCGGGTGGGTGAGCGCGCGTGTCAGCGCCAGCAGGTCCTGCACCACCGGTCGGTGGCCGAGCGGCTCGATTTCGATCGCGCGGAAGCGCAGGCCGGCATCCTTCAGCTGCGGGACGATCTCGCGCAGGTGGCCGCGATTGCGCACCAGGATCGCAACTTTCGCTTTCGGGTCCTCGCTCTGAGCATGCGCGACGATCTCGGCCACTTTCGCCGCCTCGCCCTCGCGATCACCGTTGAAGAATGGGTGCACGCTGACCGCCGCGTCGGGCAGCGCCGAGCGCGTTGCAACCGAAGCCGTGTACGGCACCGAGCCGGAGGCGACGTCCTCCCGCTCCGGCATCACCCGCGCGAACGTGGCGTTGACCCACTCCACGATGCCGGCCTGCGAGCGGAAATTGGCTGTCAGGCCGATCGGCTCGAGTTCGATTCCCGCAATACCCGCAGTGCGCGCGCGCAGAAACAACCCGACCTCGGCTTCGCGGAAACGGTAGATCGACTGCATCGGGTCGCCGACCGCGAACACGGTGCGCCCGTCGCCGGGCTCCCAGCCGGCGGTGAGGCGCGCGACCAGCTCGTACTGGCTGATCGAGGTATCCTGGAATTCATCCACCAGCAGGTGGCGGATGCTGTAGTCGAGCGCGAGCGCGAGATCGCTTGGCGCATCCGGTTCACCCAGCGCCCGCAGCGCGCCCTGCGCGACTTCGGTGAAATCGACCCGGCCGCGTGCCTGAATCACGAGCTTCAGTTGCCCGACTGCATACGGCAGC
>CAZFRR010000163.1:0-7489 GCA_964521405.1 uncultured Streptomycetaceae bacterium
TGTCCGGGCTGACCGAGACGGTGATGCGATCCGCCTCCACCCGGTCGACCTGGTAATGGATCTTGCCGCGGAGTTCCTTGTTGTAGCCGTTCACGAGCTGATAGACATAGCTGTCGCCCACTGAGGATGCCGCGGCCGCGGGGGCCGCCGGGAAGAGTGCCGCCGCCATCAGCGCGAACCAGCCGGCCGGCATGCGCAACCAGGCACCGTGGGAAATAGTCGCTGTAATAGTCATATGAGCCTCCAGTCCGGTAAAAGTGGCGATGAGTTAACACCCGCCGGGCTCGTATCCTTCCGCATCGGGCCGTAGAATCGACCCCGGCTGCCGCTACTATTACACACCAAATAAGGATCCGATGGCATCCACTATCGATCATATCGCGGACTATGCGCACGCCTTGCGCTATTCCGACCTCTCTGCCGAGGCGGTACGCCATTGCAAGCGCTGCACCATCGACGCGTTCGGCGTGGCGCTGGGCGCATTCGAGGTAGAGCCGAGCCGGATCGCGCGGGCGATGGCCCAGCGCACGAGCGTCGCACCCGGTGCGCGCATCATCGGCACCGCTCATCGCACGCTGCCGGAGCTGGCGGCCTTCGCCAACGGCGTCATGACGCGCTATTTCGACGGCAACGATGTTTACCCCGGCGGCGGCGGGCACCCGAGCGACATGCTGGCCGCCATTCTCGCCGTGGCCGACCTGAAGGGCGCCGATGGCAGGACGATCGTCACCTCGATCGTGCTGGCCTACGAGGTCTACTACGCCTTGTGGCAGGCCACGCACATGCGCTTGAAAGGCATGGACAACGTCTATTACACCGCGGTGGGCGGTGCCGCCGGCGCGGCCAAGGTGCTCGGCCTGGATCGCGCCCGCATCGCCGAGGCCGTCGCGATCGCCGCCGCGGCCAACGTCGCGGTGGACGCCACGCGCTACGGCCGGCTGTCGATGTGGAAGGGCTGCGCTGGACCCGACGCCGCGCGCAATGCCGTCTTTGCCGCTTTACTCGCCGAGGCCGGCATGACCGGGCCCGAGAAAGTCTTCGAAGGCAAGCACGGGCTGGAAAACCTGGTGGGCAGATTCGAGCTGGCGCCGTTTGCCGGCAACGGGCGGCCGTTCAGGATCACCGAAGTCACCATCAAGTATTTTCTTTCCGAGGGCCATTCGCAGTCTCCGATCACGGCGGCGCTGGAGCTCAGCCGGCAGGTCACCGCCGAGGACATCGAATCGGTGACGATCCACACCTACAAGTTCGCGCACGAAATCATCGGCAGCGGGGCGGAGAAATGGCGCCCGGTGACGCGCGAGGATGCCGACCACAGCATGCCGTACGTGGTCGCGGCGGTGCTGATCGACCGGGGCTTCAGCGACGATATTTTCGCAGCCGAGCGGTTGCGCGACCCGAAACTGCTCAAGCTGATCGACCGGATCGAGGTCAGGGAAGATCCCGCGCTGACGCAGCTGGCGACCGACAAACTGCCCTGCCGCATGGAAATCCGGACGCGAAGCGGGGAGCGCAAGGTGGCGGAAGTCGACTACCCGCGCGGCCACCACTTGAACAGGATGAGCGACGACGAGGTGAACGACAAGTACCGCGGGGTTGCGCGTCGCACCCTCTCGAAGGATCGCGTCGAGCGCGCGCTCGATGCGCTGTGGCACCTCGACACCGCCGCAAACCTCGATGCGATTTTCGAGGCGACTCAGACCGGGCGCTGACTTCGACGCCCGGCGCGCACTCCGATTCCCCGAAAAACCGCAGTTCAGCCACAGAGGTCACAGAGAACACAGAGGGTTTCAAGGAGTTGAGTCAGCACGCCACGCTCACCAGATAGGCGGGGCAACAAACTTTCTTGATTTTCCTCTGTGCACTCTGTGTTCTCTGTGGCAAATAGCATTTTCTTGGTTTACTCCAGCTCGACCGTCTTGAAATCCGCCGGCAGGACGATCTCCAGCACCTCGCAGTCGTCCGAGTAGCCGAGCACCGCGTGCTCGATGCGCGGCGGCTGGATCCAGCAGGAGCCCGCCTTCATCACGATTGTGCCCTGCCCTGCGAGCTCGGTCTTGATCCAGCCCTTCAGGACGTAGACCATCTGGAAATCGACGTCGTGGTAGTGGCGCTTCGAAACTTCTTCCGCGCGGAACGGGGGCAGCAGGCGGATGACGTGCGCCTGCACCAGGCCGTGGGTGGCCTCGCTCAACCCGAGATCGCGGTACCTCGCATAGGCCCTCAGCCCGTTCACCTTGAAATCCTCGTCGCGGTAATGGCTAACGGCGAACTTCTGCGCCAGGCGCGCCCGCGGTTTCGATTTCTTCCATGCCGGCGCAGCCCGCCGGGCCGGAACCTTGAGTCTTGCTCTTGCTTTGGCCACGTTCGCCTCCCATTTTCGGATGAGAATGAGTGTGCTCCACGGCCGCCACGCTCGCAAGCACACCGTAAAATGGACAGGAATAAGGAACCTCTGAAAACCCTGAATTCGTCACCCCGGCGTACGCCGGGGTCCAGTCGAAACAAATGCTTGCTGGATCCCGGCTTCCTCCGGGATGACTATTGCAGAGCATCCTTAACAAGATTTACAAGATTCAAAAAATCACAACCGCAGATCGCCAATTTGACGTTCGTTCCAATCTTGTTAATCATGTAAGTCCTGTCAATTTCCAGATTTCAACCAGCATTTCATGGGAATTCTGTCCCTCGGACCTTCCACCCTGTTCAACGCCTCGCCGATCGAGACCCTCGATGCCGCGGCGGCGGGCGGCTTCGACGCGGTCGGGATCAGGGTCACCGGCCGCAAGCACGGCGACGGCAGCGCAACGGTGGTCGGCGACGCATCGCTGATCCGCGAGCTCAAGCGGCGGCGCGACGACACCGGGGTCGCGATCACGCACGTCACCACCTACTGGGTCACGCCGGATCTCACGCTCGCGGAATTTTCTCCGGTGATGGACACCGCCGCGGAGCTCGGCGCCGGCATGATCGTCGTCAACTGCGGCTATGACGACGAAGCCCGCTTCGTGTCGTTCATGGCCGCTTACTGTGAAGCCGCTGCCAGATCCCACCTGAAGCTCATGCTGGAATTCATGCCGTTCAGCGGGGCGAAAACACTCGAGCAGGGCGTGCGCATGGTCGAGAAGACCGGGCAGCCCAACCTGGGCCTGATGATGGATCCGCTGCACCTCGCGCGGACCGGCGGCACGCCGGCGGAACTGGCCCAGGTGGACCCCGGCCTTATCTACATGGTGCAGCTGTGCGACGCGCCCCTGGAAAAGCGTGCCGGCCTCGAGCTGCGCGCGGAAGCGCTCACCGACCGGCTCTACCCCGGCGAGGGCGGGCTGCCCCTGCACGATTTCCTGGACGCGGTACCGCGGAACGTGCAGATCGACGTCGAGGCGCCGCATCAGCGACACGCCAGGCTCTCGCCCGACGAGCAGGGCCGGATGACCGGCGAAGCCTGCCGCCGCTTCTTCGACGCTTATTTCAGCAATCGAGGCAGAACGACCGCGCGCCGATGAATGACGCTCAACCACACCACCCCGCCTCCTCCAGAGGCACCCCTCCTCGTGAGAGGAGGGGAATTACTTAAACACTCCCCTCCTTTTCAAGGAGGGGTGGACGCGAAGCGGACGGGGTGGTTGCATCGCACGACCTGCTCTTGAGGGTTACGCGGTTTCGTAATTCTCAATAAGCAACCATCAGCCGGCGGCGGCGTCTTTCTCGGGATGCTCCGGTTCGGGCACCTGCGCGTCGGGATCCAGCCCCGCGAGCTTTTCGACGAATTTGTAAATGCCCATGCCATCGCCCTCCAGGTAGCCGTTGGCCGCGGCATCCTGGTACATCTCAAGCACCTTGGGTGTCACCCACAAGTGCACCCCAAGGCTTTTTGCTTCATCGAGGAACAGCTGCGCGTCCTTCAGCCCGTTGCGGAGCTGGCCGCCATACTTGAACGTGCGCGTGAGAATCGCGGTCGGAAACTTGTCCGCGGTCGTGACGTTTCGGCCGGTTCCCGCATTGATGATGTCCACCATCATCCTGGCGCTGATGCCCGCCTTGACCGCCGTTACCACGGCTTCGAACGAGGCCACTTTGCCCGCTCCGGAGACGATGTTGTTGACCACCTTGGCCACCTGCGACAACCCCGGCTTCTCGCTGACGTAAAAGATCTTGCCCGCGAGTATGGACAGTACCGGGCGCGCCCGCTCATAGATTTCCGGCGCGCCCGACACGATCATCGCCAGCTTGCCTTCGCGGGCGCGGGGTCTGCCACCGGTCACCGGCGCGTCGAGCAAGCTGATGCCGGCCGGCTGCAAACCTTCGGCAATGGTCATGATCTCGGCCTTGCCGATAGTGGACATCTCAACGTGTATCTTGATCGCTCTTCCCTTGACGACGCCGTCCGGGCCGAGAGCGACCTCGCGGCTGATTTTTGCCGAGGGCAGCGTGGCGAATACAATCTCGGCGACATCCGCCACTTCGCGCGGCGTGGCGGCCACCTTCGCACCGCGTTCCCGCAGCGGCGCAACGGCCGCCGGATTAGGATCGAAAATGGTCAATGGATGGCCCGCATCGAGAAGGCGTCTCGCCATCTCTCCGCCCAGGCTGCCCGTGCCGATGAAACCGAGTTGAATGGTCATGTTCCCTCCCGTTCGCCTAGACGGAACCGCCATCGACGCCGATGACCTTGCCGGTGATGAACGAGCTGGCATCCGAAGCGAGAAAGGCAATCATCGCGGCGACTTCGTCGGGGTGACCGTGCCGCCCGACCGGAACCGCCTTGGCCCGCTCGGCCAGGCCCACCGACACGTCCTCGTCTCCGCTCTCGCGCCGGGCCGAACTCATCGCCCGCGAGGTGCGGATGGGACCGGGAGAAACGGCGTTGACGGTAATGCCGAACGGCGCGAGATCCTGAGCGAGATTCCGCGTGAAGCCCGCCACTGCCGCCTTCGAGGCCGCATAAACGGCCCGGCGCTTGCGCGGCCGGTCGATGATGGCCGAAGCGACGTTGACGATCCTGCCCCATTTCGCCTTGCGCATGTGCGGCACGGCGGCGCGACAGGTGAGAAATGTCCCACGCGCGTTCACGCCGATCAGCTGGTCCCACGCCTCGATGGGCACGTCCTCGATCTCAGCGCGGTCCTTGCCGTGCGGCGCGCCCGCATTGTTGATGAGGACGTCGAGGCGGCCATACCGGCTCACGACCTCATCGATCATGCGCTTGACGTCGGCCTCGGAGGATACGTCGCCGCGTACCCACGACGCGGTTCCGCCCTTTGCCACGATCTCCTCGACGAGGCTTTCCAGGCCGCGCCACGACTGATCGCGGTCGCCGGGCCGCTCGTGGGCATTGGCCACGCCCGTCAAATCCACGTCCGACACGACGACCGTCAATCCGGATGCGGCAAGAATGCGCGCCGTTGAGGCGCCGATGCCGACAGGCTTGCCACAGCCGGTGATGAACGCGACGCGACGCGATGTATTCATGGTTTTCCTCGTACAGTTCAGAATTCCGGAAAGTATATGCCGCGCGGCCGGGAACGCCGGCCGCTGCCTGCTAGCGGCTGCGTCCTGCGCGGTCTACCGGTTCCAGCAGCGGGGCCTTGCCGCCGTCGCGCGGCGGACAGCGGTCCACGACCAGCGTCATGCTCAAGGTCGAGTAGTAGCCCATCAGGCCGATCAGATCGATGATTCCCGATTCATCGTAGGCCGCGAGCATCCTGGCGTAGGTCGCGTCGTCAATGGTGCCCCCGTCCAGCAACGTCTTGCAAAAATGATAGATGAGCTCTTCGTCCGGCTTCAGGTCGGTGGGACGCTTGCCGGCCCAGATGCTATCGGCGGTCGACTTGCTGATACCGGCGTCCATGGCCTGCTGGTAATGCACGGACCACGGGTACTGCGCGGTCCAATGCCGCGAGACGACGAGGATCACCAGTTCCTTGAGCCGTTCCGGAGTCGAGCTCTCGAACCGCACGTACTCCCCCAGCCGCGCGACCGGGTCCGCCACGCCGGGGCTGCGGAGCCAGGCGTTGACCGGTGATCCGATTTTTCCCCGCGGCCCGGAGAGGGCGCGCTCGGCGATCGGTCGTTGCGCGGGAGACAATTGGTCGAGCTTGAGACGGGCGAAGCGGTAACTCAATGTTTTCTCCTTTTTGCCATTTTTGGTCCGTGCGTGGTTCCGTCAGTTTCTACCGGGCGCCAAGCGCTTTGACCGTGGCCGCCCACTTGGCGACATCGTCGATCATGTATTGCCTGAATTCGGCCGGGCCGAGCGTGTTGATCAGAAAACCCTGCTTGGTCAGGCCCTCGGCAACCTCGAGCGATTTGATGGCCGCCAGAAAGTCATCGTGCAGCCTGTGCGCGAGCCTGGCGGGTAAGCGGGCCGGGCCGATGATGCCGTACCAGTTCGCTGCCTCGAAGCCCGGCAGATTAGCAGCTTCGGCAACCGTGGGAACATCCGGCATCAGTGGATGGCGGGCCTTCGAGCCCGAGGCCAGTGGCTTGAGCCTGCCAGCACGAATGTGTCCGCTGATGGCCGCGATCGCCGCGAAACCGACCTGCACCTCGCCGGTCAGCAATGCCACGAGGGCCGGGCCGGTGCCCTTGTAGTGGACCTCGACCATCTCGATGCCGACGCGCTGGGCGAAGTTCGCCATCTCCATCGACGGCGCCGTGCCCTGGCCGGCCGTGGCGTAATTCAGCTGCCGCGGTTTTGACTTCGCCAGCGCGATCAACTCCTGCAGCGACTTTACCGGCGAGAGCGCCGGGTTGACCAGGATCACGTCGGGCGCCGAAGCCAGCAGGATGATCGGCGTAAAGCTCTTGATGGTGTCGAAGGGTTGATTCTTGTAGAAGTGCGGACGGATCGTGTGGTTCACGTTGTTGATGCCCAGCGTGTGGCCATCCGGGGTGGATTTCGCCACGGCGTCCATGCCGATCATGCCCTCGACACCGGGCCGGTTGTCGACCACCACCGCCTGTCCCCACGTGGTGGTCAGAGACTTCGCGACGAGCCGCGCGATAGCATCGGTCCCGCCCCCAGGCGAGGTGCCGACGATCAGGCGCACGGGGCGCTCGGGGAAGCCCGCTGCAATCGCCGTCGACACGCCGAACAACACGGCAGCGGCCAGGACAGATATCGCGCACCCCGTTCTCCCGATGATCATGGTGTCCTCGCTCGTTCAGCTTCCTGATTATTCCCTGGCGTCCGCGAGCATCATCGCCGACCCCTTCTCGGCGATCATGACGGTCGCCGCGTTGGTGTTGCCGCCCACGATGGTCGGCATGACCGAAGCGTCGATCACGCGCAACCCCGCGATGCCGCGAACGCGCAGCTTCGGGTCCACCACGGCCTCGGCATCGACACCCATCTTGCAGGTACCGACCTGGTGGTGGTTCGTGGTCCCGCGCTTGCGGCAGAACTCGACGAGGTCGGCCTCGGAAACGCATTGCGGTCCCGGCGACATTTCCTCGGCGACGTAAGACGCGATCGCCGGCATCGCCA
>CAZFRR010000164.1:0-4511 GCA_964521405.1 uncultured Streptomycetaceae bacterium
TCGCCGGAATACTCGAACTCCATCCCCAACAGGCGCGCCAGGAAGAACGTCTCGAAACCCTGGTTGTGCGTCTCGAGCGCCTGCTCGAACGCAGCCCGCGCCGTTTTCTCGGTTATCGTTTTTCTAGTCACCCATCACCTATCACCCTAAAAACTGCAATTCAGCCACAGAGATCACAGAGAGCACAGAGAGATTCAGCGGGTTGAGTCAGCACGCCACACTCACCCGATGGGTGAGGCTTGAAATGACATCCGTTTTCTATATTCCTCTGTGAACTCTGTGTTCTCTGTGGCAAATAGCTTCTTCTGGGATCACTCATCACTCGCCGAAGGCGTCAGCCCATGCCTTCGACTATGCGTATCTCGCGCTCCACCGAGCCCTTGCCCAGCGCTTTCAGCGCTTCCTGGTAGCCGGCGCTGTCGTGCGCGGCGATGGCCTTGTCCACGCTGTCGAATTCGATCATCACCACGCGCTGCTCGATCCCCGCCTCATAGACCTTGGCCGGGTTGCCGCGCACGATAAACCGCCCGCCGCCCGCCTGGATGGCGACCGGGGCGAGCTTGGCGTAGGCGGCGAACGCCTCGGGGTTCTTGATGGAACGGTAAAAAGCGATCCAGTAAGCTTTTGCCATTGCGATATCTCCTCTCAAATGAATTTGAACTTCGCGGCTCCGTGGGCCTGGTGACGCAGTGACGAGGTGACGAGGTGACGGGATTCATCACTTCATCACTTCATCACTCCGCACTTTATCATCCCGTTTCAACTTCGCGTATCATGACGGCGATTCTGACCCCACATAAGGACATCCATGTCATCCACCACCACTCCCAGCGGCCTGGTCATCGACGAAATCTCCGTCGGCCAGGGCGCGGTTGCAGCCGCAGGCCAGAAAGTCACGGTGCACTACACCGGCTGGCTCACCGACGGCACTAAATTCGATTCGAGCAAGGACCGCAACGACCCGTTCGACTTTCCCCTCGGCGGGGGCCGCGTCATCAAGGGCTGGGACGAAGGCGTGGCCGGCATGAAGGTGGGCGGCAAGCGCAAGCTCACCATACCGCCCGCGCTGGGCTACGGCGCGCGCGGCGCCGGCGGCGTCATCCCGCCGAACGCCACGCTGGTATTCGAAGTGGAGTTGCTCGGCGTCGACTGATCAAGTTCCGAGTTCCGAGTTCCGAGTTCCGAGTTCAAGGACTAGACCCCTGGTACTTGTGATTTGTTCCTTGTATCTTGTAACTTGATCATCAAAGCGAAAGGTCATTCCGCTTTGATCCCGGCCTCGCGTATTACTTTTCCCCACTTCTCGATCTCGCCCGCGAGATGTTTGCGCAAGTCCTCCGGCGATCCGGGCTGCGGTTCCGCGCCCTGAGCTAGCAGGCGGTCGCGCGTCTCCTGCTCTTTCATCGAGGAAAGAATCTCTGTGTTGAGCCGGTTGACGATGGCCGCCGGGGTCTTCGCAGTGGCGAAAACGCCGAACCAGCCCACCGCGTGGAAGCCCGGCACGCCGGTTTCCGCCAGCGTCGGCAGTTCCGGGAAAATGACGGAGCGCTTCGAGCTGGTCACTCCCAGCGCGCGCAACTGGCCCTTTTTGATGTAGGGCGTGAGGATCAGCACGTTGTCGAACGCCACGTCGAGCCGCCCGCCCAGCAGGTCCGGCATCACCGCGCCGGTGCCCTTGTACGGCACGTAGAGCATGTCGAAGCCGCCGGTGCGCTTCAGGAGCTCGCCGGCGAGGCGCTGCAGCGAGCTCGGCGTGGAGCCGGCAAACGTCAACTTGCCCGGGTTCGCCTTGCCATAGGCGATGAGATCGGCCACCGTCTTCACGGGCAGCGTCGGCTGGATCACCAGAAGATAGGGTGAGGTCCCGATGAACGCGATCGGCGCGAGATCCCGCCGCAGGTCGAATGGCAGGCTCGGATACAAACTGCTCAGCGTTCCCCACGAGCCCGCCGCCATGATCAGCGTCTGGCCGTCAGGCTGGGAATTCACGACGAGCTGGATCGCGATGGTGCCGTTCGCCCCCGGCCGGTTGTCCACCACCACCTGCTTGCCGAGGCGCTCGGTCAGCTTGGCCGAGACGATGCGCGCCATCACGTCGGTGCTGCCCCCAGCCGGAAGCCCGACGACCATGCGCACCGGGCGCTGCGGATAGGTCTGCGCGAACGCGGCGCCGCCAGCCAGCACAGCGAGCATCGCGGTTGCAATACGAAGTCGATTACACATTTCCACCCCTCGTTATCTACTCATCACTCGCCACTCGACACTCATCACTCAGGCGCAGCCGCCAGGTCATCATTCATCATTCCGCATTCATCATTCCAGCGAAGCGCCAGATCATCCCTCGCCACTCGACACTCGACACTGCCTCTCAGCCCCACAAGCGCTGAGAGGCCAGCTGCGCCCCTTCAACCAGCGCACGCAGCTTCTTGAAAGCGATGCCGCCATCAACCTTGCTGTAGCCGGCGAACGTGCCGAAACCGCAATCGGTGCCGGCGATCACGCGCTCGCGCCCCGCGAAGTCGGCGAAGCGGAGTATGCGCTGCGCGACCAGCTCGGGATGCTCGACGTAATTCGAGCAGGAATCGATCACCCCGGGGACCAGCACCCGGTCATCGGGCACGCGCGCATCCCGCCACACCGCCCACTCGTGCTCGTGGCGCGGGTTGGCCGATTCGAACAGCAGCGCACGCGCCTTCAGCTTCAGCACGACCGGCAGGATCTTCTCCACCGCGATGTCGTGATCGTGCGGGCCTTCGTAGTTGCCCCAGCAGATGTGCGCCCGCACCTGGTCGATGGGCACGTTTTTCAAGGCGTGGTTGAGCGCTTCGACGTGAAACTCAGCGCGCGCGAGGAACTGCGCCTCGGTTAGTTCCTGGAAAGCCGTGTGGCGCGACATCGCGAGGTCGGGGCAATCGATCTGCAGCAGAAGACCGGCCCCGGCGATCGCCTCGTATTCCAGCCGCAGCGCTTCCGCGAGCGCCTCGATGTAAGCCTCGTGGCTCGGGTAGTAAGCGTTCGGCAGGAACGCCGAGACCACCCCGGGCGACGCCGCATTCATGAAACCCTCGGCGACCCGGGCGCCGGCCAGCGCCGCGCGGAAATTGGCGATATCGTTCTCGAGCAGCGTGCGGTCCTTCAGTTCGATCGGGGCGATGCATTGCATGCGCGTAAACGTGCGCGGGCCCGTAAAGGCCTGCATGCGGTTCACGAACTCGGGATGGTCGCGCAGGTCGAGGTGCAGTCTTCCCTTCACCTCGCCGCCGAAGCCCGAGTAGCGCTCGTGGAGATAGGTCGAATAGCCGATCTTGCTGGTTTCCCCGTCGCTCACTACCGCGAGGCCGATCTCCACCTGGCGCTGGACGATATCCGCGACGCCCTCTCTCATCGTCCGCTCGAAGCCGGCCGGATCGAACGGCTGGTTGCGCTCCTTGCGCAGCAGGTAATCCACCACCGCGGGCGGGCGCGGCAGGCTGCCCACGTGCGTGGTGAGCATTCGATCCGTGCTGCGTTTCATCCCCCTCCCCCGCCAAGCGAGAATCGACAGGATACACAGGAATTGCCGAATTTGAAGTTAAGATACCGCTCGCGCCTTCAACCGCTCTGCGGGGAGTGAACATGAAGATTGCTGCTGCTTCATCACCAAGCATGAATGCCATCGTCCATCACCCATCATTCATCAACGGGTTCATGGCGCTTGTCGCTGCATTGACGCTGGCTGCGCCCGCCGCGGCGCAGAACTGGCCCGCGCGCCCGGTGCGGATGATCGTGCCCTACGCCCCGGGCGGGGGCATCGACACCGTGGCGCGCACGCTGGCGCAGAAACTGACCGAGCAGATCGGCGGCCCGTTCATCGTCGAGAACCGGCCCGGCGCCGCGGGCGTCGTCGGCGCCGAGCTGGTGGCGCGCGCGGCGCCGGACGGCCATACCCTGCTCGCGTCGTCGACCGAATTCGCCATCAATCCCAGCGTCCGCGCCAAGCTGCCCTACGATCCGTTCAAGGACTTCACGCACATCTCGCAGCTCGCCACGGTGCAATTCATATTGGGCGGCCACCCCTCGGTGCCGGTCCGGACGGTCAAGGAACTCCTCGCGCTGGCAAAAGCGCGTCCGGGCCAGCTGACTTACGGCTCCTCCGGCTCCGGCGGCGGCCCCCATCTCGCCGGCGAGCTGCTGCAGTCGATGGCGAAGATCCGCTGGACGCACGTGCCGTTCAAGGGCGCGGCGCCCGCGACGATCGGCGTCATCAGCGGCGAGATCGATTTCGCGTTCGGCGCCACCATCGGCATGCTCGGGTCCGTGCAGTCCGGCAAGCTGCGCGCGCTCGCCGTCACCGGGTTGAAGCGCTTCACGGAGCTGCCGGAAGTGCCGACCGTCAACGAATCGGGCGTGCCGGGCTACAGCGCTACCGGCTGGTACGGCTTCTACGGTCCCGCCGGCGTCTCCCCGGAAATCGTGCGCCGGCTCTACAACGAATCGGTCCGCGCGCTGGGCGCGCCGGACGTGAAGGAGCG
>CAZFRR010000165.1:0-10024 GCA_964521405.1 uncultured Streptomycetaceae bacterium
AACAGCCGCTGCTTGCTACCCTTGAGTATCACCGACCCAACAAACCCTTCAAAGGTGAACTATGAGTGTTCGGCGATCGCTGAGACTTCGCCACGTCAACGTCAAAAAAGTGTACGGCGATCGCTGAGACTCGCCCGGTGACGAGTGATGGGGCTCTCAAGCTTTCCAGGAGGCCGGCACTGCCGGCCTCTTTCTTGTACTGTTCGTTTTCCTTCGTGTCCTTAGTGTCTGAGCTTTTAAGGTTTCAGCTTGAAATTTGACATCGAGAAGCGCCGCGCCAACCTGCCGCGGCCGACCTATCCGGAAGAGCTGCCGGTCGTCGCGCGGCGCGAGGAGATCGCGCGCGCGATCGCGGAGAACCCGGTGGTGATCGTGTGCGGCGAGACCGGCTCGGGCAAGACCACGCAACTGCCGAAGATCTGCCTCGAGCTTGGGCGCGGCGTTGCCGGCATGATCGGCCACACGCAGCCGCGGCGCATCGCGGCGCGCACCGTCGCCGCGCGCATTGCATCGGAGTTGCAGTCCCCGCTCGGCCATGCGGTCGGCTACAAGGTGCGCTTTGCCGACAAGGTCTCGGCCGACACCTACATCAAGGTGATGACCGACGGCATCCTGCTTGCGGAAACACAGAGCGACCGCCTGCTGCGCAATTACGACACGCTCATCATCGACGAGGCTCACGAGCGCAGTCTCAACATCGATTTCCTGCTGGGCTACGTGAAGGAGCTCATGCAGGACGGCAAGAACCGGCGCCCGGACCTGAAGCTGATCGTTACCTCGGCGACCATCGACGCCGAGCGCTTCTCGAAGCACTTTGGCGGCGCGCCGGTGGTCGAGGTGTCGGGCCGGCTCTACCCGGTGGAGGTGCGCTACCGACCGCTGGGCGCGACCCTCACCCCCGCCCCTCTCCCGAGTGGAGAGGGGAGATTCGAGCCTTCCCTTTCAACCGAGACGGGAAAGGGAAGGCAATCGCGGATGGAAGAACAGGACATCGAGGATGCCGTGCTCGATGCGACCGAAGACCTGGTGCGGCAGCCGGGCGGGGGCGACGTGCTGGTGTTCCTGCCGGGCGAGCGCGAGATCCACGAGACTGCCGACGCGCTGCGCGGGCGCGCCCTCAAGGGGGCCGAGATCCTGCCGCTCTACGGCCGGCTGTCGCTGGAGGAGCAGCAGCGCATCTTCCGCCCCGGCGGCGCGCGGCGGGTCGTGCTTGCCACCAACGTTGCCGAGACCTCGCTCACCGTGCCCGGCATCCGTTACGTCGTGGACACCGGGCTCGCCAGAATCAGTCGGTACAGCATCCGCAACAAGGTCGAGCAGCTCCTGACCGAGCCGGTGTCGCAGGCCTCGGCCAACCAGCGGGCGGGGCGCTGCGGCCGCGTGGCGGCCGGCGTGTGCGTGCGGCTCTACTCGGAGGAGGACTACCGGGCGCGGCCGCCGTACTCCGAGCCGGAAATCCTGCGCTCCTCGCTGGCGGCGGTGATCCTGCGCATGAAGGCGCTGGGGCTGACCGACGTGGAGCGCTTCCCGTTCCTCGACCCGCCGGCGCCGCGCATGATCGCGGACGGCTACCAGCTGCTCGCCGAGCTGGGGGCGGTGGACGAGGCCAACCAACTGACCCCCCTCGGCCGCCGCCTCGCGCGCTTCCCCATCGATCCCCGCATCGCGCGCATGATCCTTGCCGCCGAGCACGAGAACTGCCTCGCGGAAATCCTGGTCATCGCCGCGGTGCTGGAGGTGGACGACCCGCGCGACCGCCCGTTCGAGAAAGCGGAGGCGGCCGACCGGGCACACGAGAAGTTTCGCGACGAACAGTCGGACTTCATGTCGCTCTTGAAGATCTGGGACTGGTTCGACGAGACCTTGAAGCACCGTTCTTCCCATCGCAAGCTCGCTCAAGCCTTGAGCGAAGGGTTTCTGTCGCAGCGCCGGATGCGCGAGTGGCGCGACGTGCACGGGCAGTTGGCCGCCCTGGTGGGAGAGATGCACATGCGCGTCAACGAAGCACCAGCAAAGTACGAACCGCTGCACCGCGCCCTCATCGCCGGCTTGCTCGGCAACATCGGCATCAAGGGCGAGGAGGCGGGCGAGTACCTCGGTGCGCGCGGCATCAAGTTTTTCATTTTCCCCGGCTCGGTGCTGAGGAAGAAATCGCCGCGCTGGGTGCTGGCGGCGGAGCTGGTCGAGACAACGCGTCTTTATGCCCGCTGCGCCGCCCGCATCGAACCGGAGTGGGTCGAGGCCGCCGCCGGCGACCTGGTGAAGAAGCACTACTTCGATCCCCACTGGGAGAAGGACCGCGCGATGGTGGCAGCGTACGAGCGCGTCACGCTCTACGGGCTCACGATCGTGTCGAAACGGCGCGTTCACTACGGGCCGATCAATCCGAAGGAAGCGCGCGAAGTCTTCATCCGCGGCGCCCTGGTCGCGGGGGAATTCGACACGCGCGCGGCCTTCCTCGCCCACAACCAGCGGCTCATCAAGGAAGTGGAGGCGCTGGAGCACAAGGCGCGCCGCCGCGACGTCCTCGTGAGCGAGGATGATATTTACGCTTTCTACGACGCCCTGGTGCCGGAAGGCATCGTCAACGGCGCGGGATTCGAGCAGTGGCGGGAGGAGGCCGAGCGCGCCCATCCGCGGCTGCTTCACATGACGCGCGAGTACCTGATGCGGCACGCGGCGGCCGGCATCACCGAGGCGCAGTTCCCCGAGCGCATCCACGCGGCGGGCGCGGACCTGAAAGCCGGCTACCGCTTCGATCCGGGGCACCCGATGGACGGCGTCACCGTGACGGTGCCGCTGCATCTCCTCAACCAGCTCGACCCCGGGGAGTTCGAGTGGCTCGTTCCGGGCTTGATCCGCGAGAAAATCGCCGCGCTTTTTAAGGCTTTACCCAAGAATTTTCGGCGCCACCTTGTGCCACCGACTCAGCACGTCACTGCGTTTTTGACGGAGCACGAGCAACGAGAAACGAGCAACGAGCAACGGGAAGCGCTGGCCAGTGCGTTAGCACGTTACGTCCAGCGTGCGGCCGGGGAGCCTCCGCCTCCCGACGCGTGGGAGCACGCGGACGTGCCAGCGCACTTGCTGATGAACTTTCGTGTGACAGATGAAGCCGGGCGGGAACTCGCGACGGGGCGCGACCTCGCCGTTCTCAAGACGCAGCTCGGGCAGGCGGCGCAACTCACGTTCGCGCAAGCGGAGCCGGGCATCGAGAAGAGCGGCATCCGCGCCTGGGACTTCGGCGAGCTGCCCGCTACGATCGCGTTCACACGCGGTGGGAGGAAGCTCACTGGCTACCCCGCGCTGGCGGACGAGGGCGACAGCGTCTCGATCAAGCTGTTCGATACTGCTGGCGCGGCCGAAGCGTCCATGCGCGGCGGGGTGCGGCGGCTGATGCGGCTCGCGCTCAAGGAACAGATGAAGAGCCTCGACAAGAGCCTGCCGGGATTCACGCAGGCCGCGCTGGCACTGCGAACGCTCGCGATGCCGGACGAACTCAAGGACGACCTCGTCTCGGCGATCACGGACCGCTCGTTCATCGGCGAGGACGATCTGCCGCGCAACGAGAAGGAATTCGACGCGCTGAAACAGCGCGCGCGCACGCGCCTGCCCGCGGTGCGAGACGCGGCCTGCCGCCTGTTCGCCGCGATTGCCGAGGAATGGCTGCGCGCGCAGCAGCGCATCGCCGCGGCGACGAAGGCGTTACCCCAGCCGGCGGCCGACATCCGCAACCAGGTCGGCCGGCTGGTGTTCAAAGGCTTCATGAGCGCGACGCCGTGGGAGCGCCTCCACGACCTGCCGCGCTATCTCAAGGCCGCGCAGCGCCGGCTCGACAAGTACCCCAACGACCCCGAGCGCGACGCGAAGCACTCCGGCGACATCAACGCGATGTGGAAGCGCTACGAGGAGCGGGCGATCAAGTTCAAGCGGGCGGGGGAGAGCGATCCCCGGCTGGAGGATTACCGCTGGCGACTGGAAGAACTGCGAGTGTCGTTATTCGCACAGGAGCTCAAAACGCCTTACCCGGTTTCATTCAAGCGGATGGACAGGCTGTGGGGTGAGATTATAAAAGCCTAGACACGGAGGACACAGAGGACACAGAGGAAGAACAAGAAAATATGATTTGGCTGCAAAGCATCGAGGACATATGGGGAACATTGAAGGAATTCCTATTAAGTTTTCCTCCGTGTCCTCTGTGTCCTCTGTGTCGAAGCTTTTTCAAGCAGTTGCGGGCAAGATCAGCATTTCGCAGGTAAAATTCGCCTTTAGCTCACCCCCACCCCTTTTCTTGGCTCGTTTGCATGGCTACTCAGCCCGCCCGTCGCCGTCTCAAGTTCAGCGAGGTCGCCATCGGTCAACGCTTCTTCGACCCGATCAGCGCCGAATATTTCGTGAAGCAGAGCGAAACCCTCGCGGCCATGGTTACCGGCATGGGCGACGGAACGATCCCGGACGAATTCGAAGCCGAGGATGTTGTCGGCATCGATCTGGACTAGGCCGTTGCAACCCAAACCACCCCCACCCTGACCCTCCCCCTGAGGAGGAGGGGATATGCTTTTTCCGATTCCCTTGGCGTGCCTGGCGGTTCTTGAAGAGCAAGGATGAAGGCGGAAGGATGACCTGTTCACCTTGATGGTTGAATCTTTGTATCGAGTCCTCTGTGTCCTCTGTGTCCTCTGTGTCAAAGCTTTTGACGTTCACTCCGCCGCGAGCCAGTCCACTTTCGCTTTTCCCGCGCCCTCGACCGACAGCGCCTGCTGAATCCAGTCGAGTAGCGGCCGCGCCTCCAGGTCGAACTTCCAGGGCGGGTTGACCACCAGCATGCCGCAGCCCGGAATCGCCGTGTCCTCACCCGGATTGCGTATCAGCAGCTCGAGGCGCAGGATTTTCCGGATGCCGGTCTTCTCCACGTCGCGCGCGAAACCGCGCATCGCTGCCGGCTCCATCAGCGGATACCAGATGGCGTAGGTGCCGGTCGGCCAGCGCAGATACGCATCCTTCAACGCCCGCACGATGCGGCGGAATTCCCCGGCGCGGTCGAAGGAGGAATCGAGCAGCACCAGGCCGCGTTTCTCCTTGGGCGGCAGGAACGCCTTCAGCGCCTGGTAGCCGTCCATCAGGTGCACCGAGGCGTTGCGGCCCCGTCCCACGACGGTTTCGAGATCGGCGCAGTCGGTCTTGTTCAATTCGCTGAATACCAGGCGATCGCCCGGCCGGTGCAGCCGGAGCGCGATCAGCGGCGAGCCGGGGTAGTAGCGCAGCCTGCCCTTCGGATTCTCGGCCCGCACTGCATCCAGGTAGGGCGCGAGCGCCGCCGGAATGTCCTTGCGGTCCCAGAGCCTGCCGATGCCGTTCTCGAACTCGCGCGTCTTCCACGCCCATTCGTGCCCGAGGTCGTAGCGGCCGGTGCCGGAGTGGGTGTCGAGGTAGCAGTAAGGCTTGTCCTTCCCCCCCAGCGCGATGAGCAGGCGCGCGAGCAGCGCGTGCTTGAACACGTCGGCGAAATTTCCCGCGTGGAACAGGTGGCGATAGCTCAGCATCTGGTTGCAGTCCGATCGGGGAGCGATGTGGTGCTAACAACAAAAGGATGAAGGATGAACGTGGAAGGATGACCCCACGCTACGCGTGCAACTGCCTATTGTCCCTCTCTTTCGCTCGCGCCCGGTAGGTTGTCGCTTGAATCAAGTTGTTCCGACCGAAGATAGCGAAAGGTCGGGACATGCCACGGTCCGCGCGAAGCGCGAGGGTCATCCTTCATCCTTCCACGTTCATCCTTGCTCTCAAAGCTTGTCATACTTCGTCATCTTCCCGCGCGCTTTTTCCACGGGATACTTCTGCGCGTTGAGCGCGAGCTTCTTCTCCGCGGCCGCGGCAAGATCGATGCCAAGCTTGTCGGTGAGCCGCAGCAAATACAACAAGACGTCCGCGCATTCGAGTGCCACTTCGTCGCGTGTTCCGGCCGGCAGGTCTGACGCCTGAGCGGGCGTGAGCCATTGGAAATGCTCCAGCAACTCGCCTGCCTCTGCTGCCAACGCCATCGCGAGGTTCTTGGGATTGTGAAACTGATCCCAGTCGCGCTCGGCGACGAATGCGGCGATCCCCGCGCGCAGGGTTTCGAGTCTGTCCGTAGTCCGGTTCATGCAAAGGCCTTTCGCTTTGTCGTCACAAATGCATTCTAACTGGTAGCCTGGAATAGCGTTCCAGGGGCGATCGTCTACGCAGGCAAACAGGTCCACAAAAAAACAAACCCCGCCTGAGCGGGGTTGTATGGTCCGCTGATACTCCGCGGTCCTACCTGCCATCGCCCTGCATGAGATGCGGCCTGTCAGGCTCCGGCTGCTTAATCCAGTCCGGGTAATATTCGGCGCGTTTGGATTCGACGCTCGCCATACTGCCACGCGCCCAGTTCTCCGACGCGTCGGTCTTCTCGACCCACTTGCAATCGGCCAGGGAACTCTTGAATTCGGGGGAGTCCAGCTCCTTAGCGCGCACCGGCTCGAGCCCGAACCGCGCTTTCCAGAGCCCCATCCGAGGGGTAACAAGGACGTAATAGGTCCGGTTCGGGAGAAGGTCAGCGGTCATGAAGTCCGCGTTCTCACCGATCGACATGAACAGGCGTTTCCCCGGCTCGACCTGATAGGTGACCTTCGTCTTGGCCGCAATGATGCCTACGAGCAGCGATTGGTTATCCTTGACCTCGAACACGCTCGACTGAATTGCAAATCCCAGGCCCGAGGGGCGCAGGAATACCACCGCTGCCTTGCCCGGAGCGGGGGCGACCGGGGCCTTGTCTGCCGCAAGCTCCTGCATGTGCACGACCGTGCCCGCGCATCCGGAAATCAGCGACGCGATGGCCAGGATTATCAGTGCCAGACTGCGAAGCGAATGAGCTCTCATGCTGATTCTCCTTTCGATAAGTTGCCCTGATCGGGTGCCGTCCTTCACATCGAGTTGGTACCAGTACAGCTTACTTCAACTTTCGGTTTCGCGGTTACGCGTTATCAAACCGCTGGCGTCGCCAGTACCGCAGCATCAGCCAGCCCCCCAGCATCCCGCCGAGATGGGCGAAGTGGGCGACGCCCGCCTGCGTGCCGGTGACGCCGAGAAAGAGTTCGATGGCCGCGTAAACAAAGACGAATACGCGCGCCGGCATCGGGATTGGCGGGATGATCAGCATGACGATGCGGCGCGGGAAAAACATCCCGTAGGCGAGCAGCAGGCCGAACACGCCGCCCGAGGCGCCGATCGTGGGGTAGGGCGGGCCCGGGCTCAAGGCCGACATCACGAGCTGGGCGACGGCCGCGGTGAGCACCGATACCAGGTAGTAGGTGACGTAGCGCCGCGGTCCCAGCACCCGCTCGACCTCGGACCCGAACATGTAGAGTCCCAGCATGTTGACCAGGATGTGCAGCTCGCTGCCATGCAGGAAGCTGTAGGTGACGATCTGCCACGGCAGGAACCCGGCGGGCACGCCGGGGGCGCCCAGCGCAGTCGTTGCGAGCGGCCACAGCGCGAACCAGAAGATCAGGAGGTTGTCGGTGAACTGCTGCGCGAGATAGACCGCAACGTTGGCGATCAGCAGCGTTTTGGTGACCGGTGGCATCGGGGCAATGATTGAATTAGAAGGCGGGACGTGGTGATTGCTATCGAGTTTATCAGAGAAAAAACGGCGTGATCGGTCGTGGGATTTCCGCAAGCGAGAGCGCATTTCCGTGACCGCCATGCCATCGAGCCTCGGAGTAGCCACGCCGTTTTTTGATTAACCCTCTACAATGATCACTAGAACCGAACAAAGGGGAGCAGAAATGCTGGTCCGGACGTTTGCCGTCGCCTTGATTGCCGCCACGCCGTTCTCCGCCCTGGCCCAGGGGCTCGCGGCGGATGTGGATGGTTACCCTTCGCGGCCCGTGCGGTTCATCGTGGGGCTGCCGCCAGGGGGCTCGCCGGATCTCATCGCACGCACCATTGCGAACGGGCTCTCTGGCGCCTGGCCGCACAACATCGTCGTGGACAACCGCACGGGCGGCGGGCGCAACCTCGTGGGCGAGATGGTCGCGAGGAGCGCGCCCGACGGCCACACCTGGCTGCTGACGAACGACAACATGCTCACCGTGAATCCCCATCTCGGCAAGACGCCGTTCGACCCGTTCCATGACTTCACGCCCGTCACCCTGCTGGCGCGCCTGCAGTTCCTGCTGGTGGTCCATCCCTCGGTGCCGGCGAAATCCGTGCAGGAGCTGGTGGCGCTCGCCAAATCGAAGCCCGGGTCGTTGAATTACGGCACCTCCGGCAATGGCAGCGCGCAGCACCTCGGCACCATGCTGCTGCAGCACCTCGCGGGAATCGAGATGACGCACGTGCCCTACAAGGGCGCGGGACCGGCGCTGGCGGACCTGCTCCCCGGCCGCATCCAGGTCTGGATCGGCGCGGCGAACTCGCTGCTGCCGCACGTCAAGGAGGGCAGGCTGCGCCTGCTGGCGAGTGTCGGGCCGCGGCGTTACCCGACGCTGCCCGACGTGCCGACCGTTGCAGAGTCGGGCGTGCCGGGTTACCGCCACGAAGTCTGGGTGGCGCTGACAATGCCGGCGAAAGTTCCGCCGCCCATCGTCACGAAGGTGAACGCCGACGTTTCGCGCGTGCTCAACGCACCGGAGGTCAAGGCGCGGCTCGCTCCACTGGGCATCGAGGTGGCGACCGGCTCGCCGCAGGCGCTCGCCCAGCTGATCCGCGACGACTACGCGCGCTGGGGCAAGGTCATTCGGGCTGTCGGCATTCGTGCCGACTAGCCCGAATGATGAGGCGTGACACGATGTGGCGTGACGCGAAAATGCGTGACGAGATGCAGCGTGAGGTGGTGATTTGTGGTTTGAAAACCTTCACGTTTTATCACGTCACGATTCACCATGTCGCGCCGCACCACGTCACGCAGTACCATGTCACGCATCACTCAAGAGTGATGTTGGCCTGCCTGCCGATTTTCGCGATGCGCGCCCGCTCGTTCCTCATGAAAGCGGCGAATTCGGCGGGCGTTTCCGGATGCGGCGTCGCGCCATTCCTGTTCATTGCCGCGCGCGTGTCCGATGCGTTGAGCGCCGTCACCATCTCCTGATGCAGGCGTTTCACGATTGCCGGCGGCGTCCGCGCCGGCAGCGCGGCGCCCCACCACTGCACGATCTCGTAGCCGGGAACGGTTTCCGCCACGACCGGCAGCTCCGGCAGCAGCGGGTCGCGCTTCGCGCCAGTGGTTGCCAGCACCTTGATGCGCCCGGCGCGCCCGTGCGGCATCGCGACCAGCGGTGAGGTGATGAAGAACTGCAGCTGGCCGCCGATCAGGTCCGTTATCGCCAGGGCGGCGCCTTTATAGGGCACGTGAACAGTGCTCACACCGGCGAGCACGTCGAACATCGCGCCTGCCAGGTGCGCGGGCGAGCCGTTGCCGGCCGAACCGTAGTTGAGCTGTCCGGGTTTTTCCCGAGCGAGCTTGACGAGATCGGCCACGGTATTCACACCGAGTTTCGCGTTCACGGTGGCGACATTCGCCACCCAGGCAATGCGCGAGATGGCGATGAAGTCCTTCTCCACGTCGTACGGCAGGTCTTTCTTGAGCGCGGGCAGCGAACCGAAGGTGGTCGAGGTCACGAACAGCAGCGTGTAGCCGTCGGGCGCGGCGCGCGCTACCAGCTCGACGCCGATGATGCCGCTCGCCCCGGAGCGGTTGTCCACTACTACCTGCTGCTTCAGTTGCTCGGAGAGTTTCTGGCTCACGATGCGTGCGAGGATGTCCGGCGAGCCGCCGGGCGGCGAGGGCACGATGAAGCGGATCGGCCGGGACGGGTAAGTGTCGGCGGCGGGTGCTGAAGGCGGCGCGCACAGAGCCGCAAGCGCGCTGGCAGCCGCCGCTCCCTTCAGCGCTGCGCGGGAATACGCCATGCATCCTCCTGGGAGACTCCCGGCGGCGGGGTGAACAGAATTTGCGAGGCCGAGGCGACTTTCTCCCGGCCGCCCCAGTAGTCCACCCATT
>CAZFRR010000166.1:0-10716 GCA_964521405.1 uncultured Streptomycetaceae bacterium
GTTGACGCACACAACGGTTGGCGCGACGGCGAGCAGCGTAATCGGAGCGAAGTCGCGCACCGGGTCGTAGCCCGGCTTCGCATAGAGGTTCGGTGCGATCGCGTGCGTCGCGATCGAAGACAGCAGCAGCGTGTAGCCGTCGGGCACCGCGCGCGCAGCGAGCTGTGTTCCGATGATGGTGCCCGCACCGGGCCGGTTGTCCACCACAACCTGCTGGCCCCAGGCCTCGGTGAGCTTCACGCCGAACAGGCGCGCGAGCGTGTCGTTGCCACCCCCGGGCGGATAGGGAACGATCAGGCGGATCGGCTTCGTCGGGTAGCTCTGGGCATGAGCGGCCGGGCAGCACGCCGCCACCGCAAGCAGGGCCATACCGACGCAACGGAAACGCATATGCCCCTCCCCTTGGCGTCTGATGCGTGGGTGTTAGATTGCCATAAATCCGCGATGGGTGACTAGCAGGGCCTGTGGCTTGATTTTCCTGCACATTTCCGGCGTTTCCGCTACAATTTCGTTCCCATGACTGCACCCCGTATCGCGCTGGTTCATGCCATGCCGGTCGCCATCGAGCCGGTGGCAAACGTATTCCGGGAGAAGTGGCCGCAGGCGCGCATCACGCATCTCCTCGACGATTCCCTGCCGCCCGACCTCACGGTTGCCGGCAGCATCACGCCCGCGATCGTCGAGCGCTTCATCGCGCTCGCGCGCTACTGCGAGGCGAGCGGCGCCAACGCGATCCTGTTCACCTGCTCGGCGTTCGGCACCGCGATCGAAGCGGCGAAGAGCGCCGTCAAGATTCCGGTGCTGAAGCCCAACGAGGCCATGCTGGATGAAGCGCTGGCGGCCGGCCCCAACCTGGGAGTGATCGCCACGTTCGAGCCTAGCATACCTTCGCTGAAGAAGGAATTCGAGGACCTCGCTTCGAGCCGCGGGATCAAGCTGAAGCTGAAGACCCGTACCGTGCCCGCGGCCATCACCGCGCTCCAGAAAGGCTACGGCTCCGAGCACGACAGCCTCATTGCCGCGGCCGCGGCCGAGATGGGGCATTGCGACGCCCTGGTGCTGGGGCAGTTTTCGATGGCGCGCGCGGCGGCCGGCATCCCCGCGCGTCCCGGCCGCAAGGTGCTCACCAGCCCGCACTCCGCGGTGACGCGGCTGAAGCATATCTTCGACGTCAGGTAACGAGAACGATCAGTCACAGAGATCGCAGAGGTCACAGAGAAAAACGCGGGTGATGGCTGGCGCATCATAGGGAAAAGAGCATGACGCGCTTGACGGTCAATATTGTTGGATTGTTATTCATGAGTTTGGGCCACACGGTCGTGGCACAAACTTATCCGGTGAAGCCTGTCCGTTTCGTGGTGCCGTTCGTCCCGGGCGGGCCGACCGACATCCAGGGCCGCATGCTCGGCGAGAAGCTCTCCCAGCGCCTCGGCCAGCAGGTCATCATCGACAACCGCGGCGGCGCCGGCGGCAACATCGGCATGGATCTCACCGCGAAATCCCCGCCCGACGGCTACACCATCGTGATCGCCACCGTCGGCACCTGGGCGGTCAATCCCTACCTCTATCAACTGCCGTTCGACCCGGTCAAGGACTTCGCGCCGATCACGCAGGTCTCGACCGCGCCGGGCGTGCTGGTGGTGCATCCCTCGACGCCGGTGAAAAACGTGAAGGAGCTGATCGCGCTCGCGAAAAAGCGGCCGGGCGAGCTGAACTACGGCTCCTCCGGCGTTGGCGGCTTCGGCCACATCTGCGGCGAGCTGTTCACCCTGATGACGGGCACGAAGATGACGCACATCCCATACAAGAGCTCGGCGCCCTCACTGATCGACCTCATGGCCGGGAACATCCAGGTGCTGTTCAATAACATGATCTCGACGACCCCATTTGTTAAGTCCGGCCGGGTGCGCGCGCTTGCCACTACCGGCGCAAAGCGCTCGCCGGCGCTGCCGGACCTGCCGACGCTGGACGAGTCGGGGCTGAAGGGCTACGAGAACTCTTCGTGGTCGGCTGTAGCCGCCCCGGCGGGTACGCCGCCGGCGATCATCGGGCGCCTGCACAAGGAGTTCGTGGAAATCCTCAGGATGCCGGACATCCAGAAGCGGCACGCGGAAGTCGGCGCCGAGATCATCGCCAGCACGCCCGAGCAGTACCACGCCTACCTGAAGAGCGAGCTCGCGAAATTCGAGAAGCTGGTGAAGGCCGCCGGCATCAAGGCCGCCGCAGGCGGTTAGGTAAACTCTGATCAAGTCATCCCGGCGAAGCCGGAATGACCAACGCGGAGTTGTTCAGAACTTCCCTGCCAGGCAAGTGCGGCAGGATTCCCTACTCCGGCTTGATGCCGGCTTCCTTCAGCACCTTGCTCCACATCTCGAATTCGGCGCGGGCGATTTTGGCGAGCTCGGCGGGCGAGCTCGATTTCGCGACGATGCCCACCTTGGCGAGCGCCTCGCGCGTCTCCGGTTCCGCGATGACTTCCTGCGCCAGCGTGTTGTACTTCGCCACCAGGTCGGCCGGCATCCCCGTCGGGCCCCACAGCCCGTACCAGGATTCGACGTGAAAGCCCTTCACGCCCGCCTCGCTCAGCGAGGGCAGATCCGGCCCCAGCGAAAACCGGTCGCGCATGGTGCCCGCGATCAACCGAATCCGGCCGTCCTTCGCCATGCCCACCGCGTTGTGCACCGGCAGGAACATCGTGGGGATCTGGCCGCCGAGGAAATCCGAGTAGGCGCCGGAAGCGCCCTTGTAGGGCACGTGCACGATGTCCACACCCGCGTTCTGCTTGAGCAGCTCCATGCACAGATGGTGATGCGTGCCCAGGCCGGGCGTGGCGTAGTTGAGCTTCCCGGGCTGGCTCTTCACCCAGTTGATCCATTCGCGCACGTTGTTGACCGGCACCGACTGGTGCACCGCCAGCACGAAATCGGTCGAGCCGAGGAAGCTGATGGGCTGGAAGCTCGCGAGCGGGTCGAACGTGAGCTTGGAATAGAACAGGGGCAGCGTGACGGTCGTCGCGACGTTCACCTGCATGGTATGGCCGTCTGGCGGAGACTTGGCGACCGCTTCCATGCCGATTGCGCCGGAAGCGCCCGGGCGGTTCTCCACCACGAAACTCTGGTTCCACCGCGCCTGCATCCTCTGCGCAAGGATGCGGGCGATGACATCCGGTGTCGTGCCGGCCGCCTGCGCGATGATGAGTCGCACCGGCCGGTTCGAAATACCCTGCGCGAAAACGAAAAAGGGCAGCGCCGCGCCACCAGCCGCAGCCGCCGACCCGATCAGAAGCTTGCGCCTGCCATGATTTATTCTTCCTACAGACATTGACTCTCCCCCGGTATTCGAGTGTTTCCGTTCAAGGATGCTTCGAAAAGTCATCCCGGAGAAAGCCGGGATCCAGGAAGCATTTGTTATGACTGGACCCCGGCGTACGCCGGGGTGACGGATTCGGGCTTATGCAGAGGTTCCCTGACAGGATTTCAAGCCGTGGCGTGCTGAAACGCCACTGGCAGCTCCTGCAACGGCTCGGCGCCCAAATCCACGACCCTGCCGTCCTTGATCACCCACGCCAGGTGCCGCCCGCCCTGCAGGACTTTGATATCCGCCAGCGGATCCTGCTTGAGAATGATGATGTCCGCCAGCCGTCCCGCCTCCAGCACGCCCACGTCCTGTTCCAGCCCGACCGCAAACGCATTGTCCCGGGTGCAGGCGACGATCGCTTCCATGGGCGTGAAGGCGCAGTACTTGACCATGATCTCCGCCTCCTTGGCGTGCAGCTCGCCGAAGGGCATGAAGGTATTGTTCCCGGTGTCCGTGCCGAGGAGGATCCTGATGCCGCGGGCGCGCGCGGCTTCCACAACATTGATCAACCCGTCAAAATGCCGCTTCATGCGGCTGACGTCCATCTGGATCACGTCCTGCCCGTACTTGCCGCTTGCTTCCAGCACCCTGGCGGGGAAAGTCATGGTCGGGATGATCGGAATGCCGGCCTTGGCGACAGCGTCGAGCTCGGACTCGCTGGCGAGGTCGGCATGGATGATCCAGTCCACGCCCGCTTCCGCCGCCGCGCGCGTCGAACCGGCGCCGCGCGAATGGATCGCCACGCGGGTGTTGCGCCGGTGCGCTTCCTCGACGACAGCTGACATTTCCTCTTTCGCCATGCACTGCACATCGCCGGAGCGGCTGTCCGCGAGCTTGATGAAGTTGACGCCGTGCTTGCACTGCCGGCGCACCTCCGTGACCATCTCGGTTGCGCTGTTGCACAGGATGCCGATGCCGTGTTCCGGCGTGCCGACCCAGGCCGGCTCGTCGTCCTCGATGCTGCCGTAAGTAATGACCATGCGCCCCGCGCAATGAATCCGCGGCCCTTCCATCACCCCGAGCTTGATGGCGTCGCGCACGCCCACGTCCGTGAACCACGTGCCGCCGGGCACCGAGAGGCTGGTCACGCCGGAACGCAGCACCTTCTGCGCGCTGCGCGCCGCCTTGAGCACGCCCAGTTCGGGCCGGGTGATGCCGCGCCCCCGGCCCTCGCCCTTGATGTGCGGATAACCGTACGACAGGTGGCAATGCGCATCGATCAACCCGGGCAGGATCCACTGCCCCGCCGCGTCGATCACGCGAACGTTCTTCGTGTCCTCGAGACGGACGTCCGCGGGCAACCGGCCGATGCTCTTGATACGGTTACCCTCGACCACGAGGGCTTCATTCCGCGCCGCAGCGCGGCCTGAACCGTCGATCAGGGTGCCGTTGCGGATGACCAGGGTCTGCTTGCCACTGTCCATGTGCTTCTCCCTATGGAAATCGAAGCGGTCATAACATATCATAGCCGCCACTCTCTCCCCCCATCCTCGTTGTAAGATACCCTTATCGGCGGCGGATGTATCGGTGCGGAATCAAGCGACATCACATTTTTCATACGTCAACGCATGACTCGAGTTCGACACAGCCGCCGATTAGAATGAACAGCAAATCATGATCTGTCGCTCCTCATTAATATTGCTGTGCGCTGCGGCGCTGGCTGGAATCACGACGTCGGTGGGCGCACAGCAATATCCGGTGAAACCGGTCCGGGTCGTCGTCGCCTTCGCGCCGGGCGGGTTCGCCGACGGCGTGGCGCGCCTGATCGGACAGAAACTGGGCGAGCGCCTGGGCCAGCCCGTCGTGATCGACAACCGCGGCGGCGCCGGCGGCAACATCGCGGCGAAACTTGTCGCCGCTGCGCCTGCGGACGGCTACACGCTGCTGGTCAACACCGCCGCAATGTCCATTAACGTCAGCCTCTACAAGAACCCGGGCTACAACTTCAGCGAATTCGTCCCGGTTGCGCTCACGGGCTCAACGCCGGGGCTCTTCGCCGTGCATGCGTCGAATCCCGCCGGCAGCCTGCAGGACCTGATACGGTCGGCCAAGGCAAAGGGATTGAATTACGCGACGGCGGGCGTCGGCAGCTCTTCCCACCTCGCGGGGGATTACCTGTTCCGTTCGCTCGCCGGGTTGAACGCCACCCACGTACCCTACCAGGGCGGAGGTCCCGCTGTCGCCGCGGCACTCGCGAACCAGGTCGAAGTATTGAGCCTGTCCATGCCTCCCGTCGTCCCCCACATCAAGGGCGGCAGGCTGAAAGGCCTCGCGGTCTCCAGCCTGAAGCGCGTCGCGACGCTGCCGGAAGTGCCGACGGTCACGGAAGGGGGATTCGCCAACTTCGAGGAGCGCTCGTGGGTCGGCTACTTCGCGCCGGCCGGAACACCCGCCGCGGTCGTGAAAAGGCTGAACGGCGAGATCAACCAGGCGCTCGGCATGGCCGACGTCAGGTCACGCCTCGATGCCCTCGGCCTGGAACCGCAACCTGGCACCGCCGGCAAGTTCGCGGCCTACGTCAAGGCCGAGATCGCCAAATGGGCGAAGATCGTGAAGACGACGGGGATTACCGCGGACTGAAAAACGGCAATTGAACCGCCAAGACCGCCAAGAGTCGCAGGATGAACTCATGGCGGAATTCCGGGGCGAAACACCCGAGCATTCCTGAATCGCGCAAAGCTCCCGAGACGCGATAAGGCTCTCTCGCCCTGCCCGCTCCGTCGGCTTGTTCTATTTATCGTAACGTGTTACGATAAATAGATGGCCGATAAAATCCGCCGCGGGCGGCCGCCAACCGGGCGGGCCCAGACCACCGCCGAGCGCATGCAGCGCTATCGCGTGCGCCAGCGCGCGGCGGGCCTGCACGTGGCAACGCACTGGCGACCCGTGACATCCGCGACACTCTCCCCCGGGTTGTTGAAGCACCGCGTCATCGAAGCGCGCAGCCTGGCGATGCATTGCCTGGCCGCGCAGAAAATCAGCAATGATCCCCGGCTGCTCGATGCCGTTCGGGGCACCCTGGCAGGGTGGAGATCGCGTTACGGCGACAGCGTGCCGCGGGCACTGGATGAATGGCAGGGCATACTCGATCGTCCCTGGCCGGAAATCGCCGCGCTCATCACCGACCCCGGTGAATCGGCCACACGCCTGCGGCAATCATCCCCATTCGCGGGCGCACTGACGCCATCCGAACGACGGCGCGTATATGCGGCGTTCCGAGCTTGAGCATCTGATTCGGGCAGCTGGAAAAATCGCCGGCGAGCGCGAAATTGTGATCATCGGCAGCCAGGCGGTCCTCGGCCAGTTTCCCGATGCCCCGCTGGCGCTGCTGAGATCCATGGAGGGCGACCTGTATCCGAGAAAGAGACCTGTGCTTGCCGACAAGGTAGACGGCTCCATCGGCGAGGGATCGCGGTTTCACGAGCAGTTCGGCTACTACGCGCAAGGAGTGGGCCCGGACACGGCGACGCTCCCGCGCGGCTGGCAGCGCCGCCTGGTGCGCATCGAGAACGCCAACACCGTCGGCTACGTGGGCTTATGCCTGGAAGTGCACGACCTCGCGCTATCCAAGTACGTCGCGGGCCGGGAGAAAGACCTCGAATTCACGCGCGAACTGGCCCGCCATGCCATGACGGGTAAGAAAACCCTGCTCGAGCGGCTGGCTGTCACCCGGCTGGACGCCGCGCTCGCACGCATCGTGCGAGGACGGATCGAACGGGATTTCGCATCTCGTGGGTGAAAAGGGGTCGGGAGTCATTTAAAAACAAGTCAAAGACTCCCGACCCCTTAGTTTCTCCACAGTCACTTCTCGCCGAGAAGTGACTTCGCCGTCTTCTCGCAGATCCACGCCCGCTCTTCCTTCGTCAGCCCGGGAATCGCGTCCACCTGCCCCACCTGCAGAGCGTCCCCTTTCGGCGCCATGTCGAACGGGTTGTCGGTGCCGATGACGATGCGGTTCGCCCCTACCATGCTGATGAGGTGGCGGGTGGAACGCGGCTCGTGCGTCAGGCAATCGAAGTAGAAGCGCTTGAACAGCTCGCGCGGCGAGGCTACGTTGTTCACCTTCGGCTCGGGGCGCACGTTATGCCCGTGAACGAAGCGGCCGATCTGGTAGGGCATGAAGCCGCCGCCGTGGGAAACCAGGAAGCGCAGCTTCTTCAGATCATCGAGCGCGCCGCTGAACATGAGGTGCGCAATCATCATCGTGGTGTCGAGCGGGAAACCGACGAAGTTGCGCAGGTAGTAGCTGTCCATCCCGCCGCTGGCAAGGCACTGGTAGGGGTGCGTGAAGACGAACAGCCCCAGCCGCTCGATCGCTTTCAGCACCTTGCGGTACTTCATGTCCGCGAGCGGCAGGCCCTCGATCGAGGTGGCGAGTTCCACGGCCTTGAAGCGGTACTCCTTCACCACCCGCTCGAGCTCGGCGATCGCGGCGTCGGGGTCCTGCATCGGCAGGTGCGCCATGCCGCGCAGCCGGTCCGGATGTTTCGCCACCATCTGCGCGATGCCGTCATTCGCGAGCCGGATGATCTCGACCCCGGCCGCGGGCGAGAGCCAGTAAAAATAAATCGGAGGCCCGACCGAGATCACGGACACGTCCATCCCCACGCGGTCCATCCAGGCGAGCTTGGCCTCGACGTCGCAGAATTCGGGCAGCAACTCGGTCATGCGCCCGTGGCTGTCGAAATAGCGCTTGCCGTCCTTCTCCTCGATGCGCGTGCCGTAGCGGTCCGGGTGGCGCCGGATCGCCTGCACCACCTGCTCCGGGATGACGTGGTTGTGCAGGTCGTAGGCCTTGGTGCGGGAAGCATTACTGGCGCTGCGTTTCTTGCGGGCTTTCATATCTCTCCTTTGATAACCTTCCGTGACGAACTGACGAATTATTATTCATCATTCATCATTCATCATTCATCATTCATCATTCAGCTTTGATCCCTGCCGCCTTGATGATCTTCGCCCATTTCGCGGATTCGGACTTGACGGTCGCGGCGTACTCCTCGGGGGTGCTGCCGACGACCTGCGTGCCGTCCGCCGCGAAGCGGTCCTTGACGTCCGGCTGCTGCGTGATTCTCCGGAGTTCGGTGTACAGGCGCTTGACGATGGCGTTCGGCGTCCCGGCCGGCACGACGACGCCGTGCCACGACGTCGTCTCGTAGCCCGGGATCCCTGACTCCGCCACTGTCGGCAAGTCCGGCGCCGCGGGGGAGCGAGCGGCGCTCGTCACCGCCAGGCCGGTGAGCTTGCCGGTGCGCACGTGCGGCATCGCCGGCAGCATGTTGGAGAACATCATCAGCGTCTGGCCGCCGAGGACGCTGATCAGCGCCGGGCCCGTGCCCTTGAATGGCACGTGTACGAGCTCGATGCCGGTGTAGACCTTCAGCATTTCCCACGACAGGTGGTTGGACGTGCCGCTACCGCCCGAGGCGTAAGCGAGCTGCCCCGGCTTGGCCTTCGCCAGCGCCACCACCTCCTTGACCGAGCGCACCGACAGGCTCGGGTGAACCACCAGCATGTTTGGCGTCGCAACCAGCTGCGTAACCAGCTTGAAATCGCGCTGCGCGTCGTACGGGAGTTTCGCATGGAGGTGGGGATTGGTCGTCAGCCCGCTCGCCCCCGCCTGCAGCACCGTGTAGCCGTCGGGCACGGCGCGCGCCGCGATCTCGAACGCGATGATGCCGGTCGCGCCGCCGCGATTGTCGACGACCGCCTGCTTGCCGAGCGCGTCCGAGAGCTTCGCCGCGAAAAAGCGCCCGATGATGTCACTCGGGCCGCCCGGCGAGAACGGCACGATCCACCGGATCGGACGCGAAGGGTATGGCTGCGCGTCCGCTGCAGCCATACCAAGGCAGAAGGCAAAAGGCAAAAGGCATAAGCAGATTCTTCTGGCGTTCTTCACAAAACCCCCATCACCTATATCTCATCACTCATCATTCATCATTCATCATTCATCATTCAGCTTTGATTCCCGCCGCCTTGGCGACTTTTGTCCATTTCGCGATCTCTGCCTTGAGGACGATGCCGAATTGCTCCGGCGTACTGCCCACGACGTCGGCGCCGTCGCCTTCGAGTACTTTCCTCGCTGCCGGCGAATTCAGGACGCGGACAACTTCGGCGTTTACCCTCGCGAGGATAGTCTTCGGTATCCCGGCCGGGCCGAACATGCCGTTCCAGGGCTCGTGCTCGTAGCCCGGCACGCCCGACTCGGCAAAGGTGGGAATATCCGGCGCGGCTGCCGACCGTTGGGCGCTGGTCACCGCGATCGCCCTCAACTTTCCGGCCCTCACGTGCGGCAACAAGCCGACCGAGGTGGCGACGAGGAGTTGCGTCTGCCCGCCCATCGCCGCCGTCAACGCCGGACCGCCGCCCTTGTACGGCACGTGCAGGATATCGATTCCAGTCATGAACCTGAGCAATTCCGCCGTCATGTGCGTGCCAGTGGCCAATCCCGCCGATGCATAGCTCAGTTGGCCCGGCTTTGCCCTGGCAAGCGTGATCACGTCCTGCAGCGTCTTCACCGGCGCCGACGGGTGCGCCGCCAGCATGTTCGGAAACTTCGAGAGCTGCGTTACGGTTGTGAAGTCGCGGATCGAATCGTACGGGAGCTTCCGACCCAGGGCGGGGTTTATCGAGAACGAAGACGCGACCACCATCAGGGTGTATCCGTCCGGCGCGGCCCGCGCGACGAGCTCGGTGCCGGCGATGCCGCTGGAGCCGGGGCGATTGTCCACGATCACGGGCTGCCGGAACGCCTCGTTCAGCCCCTGCGCGACGAGCCGCGCGGTGATATCGGTGGAAGCACCCGGCGATTGAGGGACGATGATGCGTATGGGCCTGGCGGGGTACTGTTGAGCCAGGGCCGTCGTCGCGCCGCACAGAAGGAAAATTAGAATCGAGCGTTTCATATTCCCTCCTCCAAGACACTCGTCACCCGTCACTCGTCACTACTTTATGGCAAGTGGATTGACCGGCGATCCGACCGCCCCCGTGATCGGCAGCGCCGGCGCGACGAACAGGAACTCGTAGCGCTTGTCCTCGGCGCAGTCCTTCGCGAGGTCGGTCAGGTGGAAGATTTCGCCCACCGTCAGCCCCATGATCGGGATCGTGATCCAGTGCCACGGCTGGTTGGTGTCCTCGGTCTCGTTGGGGCGCACTTCCGCGCCCCAGGTGTCGGTAGCAACGCCGGCGATCTCGCGCTGGTGCATCCAGGCCACCGTCTCGAACGCGAACCCCGGCGCGTCCCCGCCCGAGTAGCCGTCCCAGCTCTTCTTGGTGAGGCAGCGCTGGACGTGGCCGGTGTGGACCAGCAGGTAATCGCCGCGCCGCACCCGGACGTTCTGCTTCTTCTCGGTGAAATCCAGG
>CAZFRR010000167.1:0-5370 GCA_964521405.1 uncultured Streptomycetaceae bacterium
GTATCGAGGTTCGTCAATTGCCATAGCAGAACTCCAGGTCGCCAGCATCATGCATGCGACTAGAAAACGAAATCGGGTCATCGAGGTATAGCGGCAGGTATCATGACAAGTCCGAATATACCTGCCTTGGGCCACTAGCGAACTTTCGGCGCCAGTGTTGGACAATCGTCTGTCACAAGCGTGTGCGCGGTACGGTTTGTCCGCGCCCAGGGTTTGGTTGTAATCCGTCGAACTTTTCTTGCTTTCGGGTATGGATGAGATGAGCACTGATCAAGAGATTCAGGCGGTTCTGCGGGATCTGTTTCGCTCTCAACGCTTCGCGGTGCTGGCGACCGACGACCACGGGCAACCATTCGCCAGCCTGATGGCCTTTGCCGCAACCGGGGACCTGCGGCAAATAGTCGTACTGACTGAACGGACCAAACGCAAGTTCGCCAACCTCAAGGCCAACTCCCGGGTCGCCCTTCTGATCGACAACCGTGAGAACAAGGGGTCGGACACGCAGGATTCAGTGGCGGCAACTGCGATCGGCGAAGCTGGGGAAGTTGGCTCGGAGGCTGGTGCTCCCCTGCTCGAACTGTTCCTCGCTCGCCACCCCTATTTGGCCGCATTCGCAGCCTCTCCCTCCTGCGCCATCGTAAGGGTTGAGATCAGTTCCTACCTGCTGGTTTCCCGTTTCGAGAAGGTCCTCGAATGGCGCCCGGGTTACATCTCCCTTGCCGGGCCAGTTCAACGATGAAGAATCCTCACCTCCGCCGTATGCGGGGAGGGTGCATCGCTGATGACGTCATCAGGCGCTGACACGCTACCGCTTGCCTGCCGCGACAAGCGCCTCGGCGGCTCGCCGGCCAGAGTAAAGGGCCCAGTTGATCGTCGGGGCATTGCCGTATTCGCCGCAAACGTAGAGCCAATCGGCACGCCGTGCTTCGTGGAACCGCGGGTTCTCGACTGGCGGGATCTGCATCGGCAGCGCATCGGCAATGCGGAAAGTCTTGAGATGGTGCCAGCCATCGACATTGCCACCGAACCAGTCACGCAGCTGCAAACGCACCGCCGCCTCCAGCGTCGCGTCGCTCTGCGCCGGAATGCCGAGAACATTTACGGCGATCAATGACTTGCCGGCCGGCGCATAGTTGCGCGACAACAAGGTCGGCACCACCAGACTATTTACCGGGCCGCGCCCAGTCGCATCGAGCATCAGGATCGGCTCGTCAACGGGCGGTGCCCCGGCTGCGAAATAGAGGCAGGTGGTGCCTCGCCTGCCCGGGATCCGCTCGTCGCCGAGAAGGCGGCCCGTCGAGGCGCCATCGGTGGCTACCACCACGACCTTGGCCGGAATACGCTCGCCGGATTCGAGCGTCACGCCTCCCTCGTTCAGTGTCGTGACACGAGCTGAGGTACGAACCGTGTTCGCGGGCAAGGCGGCTGCGAGCTGGGCTGGAATGGCGTCCATGCCGGCGGCGGGTACGGCTGTATCGCCGGCGGCAAAGGCTCGAAAACAGAACTCGAATGCACGGCTCGATACCGAGAGCGTCGGGTCGAAGAACACACCGGCCAGGAACGGCCTGAAGAATCGCTCGATGATGGCGTCGCTGAAGCCGAGTTCACGCAGGCGGGCGCCGGTGGTGGTCTCGGGACGCGCATAGAGTTGATCCAGACTGGCTGCCAGCACCTGCCGGCGCAGCAAAACCATGCGCATTTTGTCGGCAGGCGTGCCCACTGGCGAGAACAGCGTAGTCAGGGCGGTCAGGGGCTGCCGCCATGGATCGGCGATCCTGTGGAAACGGCCGTCAATGCGGATCAGCGCACCGGGAACAAACGCCCGCATATCAAGAGCAGACAAGTCCAGCGCCGTGCTCGCCTCCGGATAGGCCGTCTGCAGTACCTGAAAGCCGCGATCGAGGCGGAAGCCCTGATGAAGTTCGGTGCGGATCCGGCCTCCCACGGTATCCGCCGCATCGAGCACGCGCACCGACCGACCCAGCCGGACCAGCTCGCGCGCGCAGTTGAGTCCGGCGAGTCCGGCGCCTACAACGATGACGTCAGTCTTGTCCATGCCTCATCCCGTTCTCCAATCTCCAATGTACCAATCATCCGCGCGTTCTTGCAATGGCTAGCGTCCACCGGTTTGCGGTGATCTGCAGTTTGATAAGATGCGGGGAAACCTCAGGGGTCACTTCACCGCCTCTGACGGTGGTCATGATCCCCTGATATGAACGTAAGGTTTCCCTGTTAACCGCAGTTTATTCCCTGTTTTCAAGCCCACTGTTATCATTGTGCTTAGGTGGTAACTGGAAGTTTCTTGTGTGGAATTGCAGAGATTGGTCGAAGTGATACGGCATTCTGTAGATCTATATCCCTGTAAAGATCCCTGTTACAGGGAATTTGTCGGAGAGAGACGTTCGCGGCAGACTCCCACCACCGCCAACGCATGTGAATCAATCCGGTAGGCTGCACTATGCCGACGGCAGTGAGGGAGAACCGCGCATGCTGACAGGCGTGGTGCAGTGGACGACACAGGAACGCGTTATACACGGCCGGCCGGCGGCCGAAGCCGTTCGCGAGGAGATCGAGCGAGTCGGCGCGAAGCGCGTGCTGTTGCTCACCACGCGTTCGCTCGAGAACGGGCATCTCATCCGGGACGTGACTTCGGCGCTGGGGGATCGCTGCGTGGGCCGGTTTGCCGGCATTCGTGCCCATTCGCCGCGCGAGGCGGTGATTGAAGGCGCCGCGATGGCCCGTACGGTCGGGGCGGACCACTTGCTGGCCGTTGGCGGCGGCTCGGTGATCGATGCGACCAAGGCCATGCTGCTCGCCCTGTGGCGCGGCGTGATCGATGTGGAAACGCTTTCGACGCTGACGATCCGCCACGGTGCGAAGCCCCTCGAGGTGCTGGATTCCGACCGGATGCGAATGACGGCGGTGCCGACTACGCTGTCCGCCGCCGAATTCACCGAGAGTGCCGGCATCACGGATGTCCAGCGCAAGGCCAAGATCCGGTTCCGCCATCCGCGGATGGCGCCTCGTGCCGTGATCCTCGACCCGGCGGCCACTCTCGACGCGCCGCTGGAGCTCGTGCTTTCGACTGGCATGCGCGCCGTGGACCACGCGGTCGAGCGCTGGTGCAGCGTGAGTCCGCATCCGCTCGGCGACGGCCTCGCGCTCCAGGCGATGGGCATGCTCGCCGAGAATCTGCCGGCGATCAAGGCGCGACCCGGCGACCTGGAGCCGCGGCTCAACTGCCAGCTGGCCGCGTGGCTCACGCAACTCTCCGCCATACCCAACGTCGCGAACGGCGCGAGCCATGGCATCGGCTACATTCTCGGCGCCTATGCGGGCGTGCCCCATGGCATCACCTCCTGCATCTCGCTCGCGGCCACGCTGGATTGGAACGAGCCGGTCAACCGGGAGCGTCAGAGCGTCGTTAACGAGAAGTTCAAGCGGCCGGGCGTGCGACCGTGCGAGGCGATCCGCGATTTCGTGAAAGCGCTCGGCCTGCCCACCCGGCTCGGCGAGGTCGGGATCGGCGCCGACCGCATTCCGGAACTGGCGCGACAGTACGACGGGACTGGACCGATCGCCACCAATCCGCGGCCGGTGAAGGACGCGAAGGATCTCGAGGAAATACTCAGGCTCGCGCTTTGACTCTCGCGGGAAGTTCCGGCGCCGCGGTCTCAGGCCCGCTCGCGGAGGATTTGCCTCCGCCGGTGCGATTCCGATACGAACTCCTCCAGATCGGGATCGAGCGCATTGCGGGCAGAAACCATGCCGATGAGTTTGCCGTTCTCGGTCACGGGCAGGTGGCGAAAGCCGCTCTCGTACATGAGCAGGAGCGCGTAGCCGAACGATTTCTCGGGATCGACGGTTTGCGGCGCCGGCGTCATCACGTCGGCCAGCCGGGTGGTCTGCGCATCGCGGCCTCGCGCCACGACGCGAATCAGGACGTCGCGCTCTGTAAAAATCCCGACCAGGCTGTCGTGGTCGACGACCATGACCGCGCCGACTTTCCTGCGCGCCATCCGCTTGGCGGCTTTGCTGACGGAGATATCCGGTGGAGCGGTGAGCAGCCTTTTTCGCTCCATGACCGTTCTAACCCGTTCACTGAACATGACGCCTCCGATCTGGCAAGGAATCGTGAGTCCGACTCTCCCTGCTCAACTACACGGCCAACTCCGGGAGCAAGTCGAGTCCTTGCCACAATCCACCCGCGGCCTGCTCGCGGCCTGCCTTCCGGGTATCTTATGGATTTTCGAATGCATGGTTTTGACCTAAGTCAAGCCTTGCCGGGAATCCGGAACCGGCACCTGGCCCCATCGATCGCGCTGCAATGGCAGGCTGCCCCCTGATGAATGCCCGCTTGAGGCAAGCTGACGTATGCAGAGGCCTCCCTTCGGCCAACAAGCCGCGGGTCGCCGCTGCCCTCCACTGGCACTGCCACGCCATTCAGCCATCCCGGGCGTACACGGGCATAATGGCCGCCAGACCCTGGTATGGCGATGTCTGGTTCACCCCTCCTGCCCAAGAGCGAAGCATTGCGCCGCGCAGTCGCGTGGCTCGCGCACCAGGGGCCATGGACACCGGAACTGATCGAGCAGGCCAGCCAGCGGTTCGATCTCTCGCCGGTGGAAGAAGAATTTCTACTTGAAGAGTCGCGCCGGTCCGCAAAGCGATGGACACGATAGGAAGATCCTGGTCATGAAACGGTTTGCACAGCGCATGATTGTCGCCATCGCGCTCATCTGCCTGCCGGCCGCCGCCCTGGCCCAGCCGTTTCCCGGCGGCCCGATCAGTGTCGTGGTCCCGCTGGCCCCGGGTGACGCCGCCGACGTTGCCGCGCGCGCCATGGGTGAAGAGATCTCGAGGCTGCTGAAAACGCCGGTGCTCACGATCAATCGTCCGGGCGCCGGGGGCGCGGTCGGCACGAACAGCGTCGTCCAGGCGAGGAAAGACGGCCACACGATCCTGTTTGCCCAGAACGGCGCGCTCACCTTTCGCGCCGTTCTCGACCCCCAGTCGGTCACCTACGATGCGCTCCGCGACCTGGTGCCGCTCGGCAGCGCCTCGCGCACGCCGAGCATACTCGCCGCGCGCAGCGACGCGCCGTACCGGAATTTTGCGGAGTTGATCGAATACTCGAAGAAACATCCGGGCCTGGTGCGCATGGGCCACCCCGGCTCCGGCTCGGTCGGTGATTTCGGCGTGCAATTGATCAACGCGCTCGCGGGTGCGGAGCTCGTGCCGGTTCCCTATGCCGGCGCGGCCCCCGCCATCGCCGCATTGCGCGGAGGGCACATCGAAGGCGTCGTGCTGTCGCTCGGTGCACTGAGCGCTCACATCAAGTCAGGGGCGTTCCGGGGCCTCGTCGCTTCG
>CAZFRR010000168.1:0-1600 GCA_964521405.1 uncultured Streptomycetaceae bacterium
ATGTTCTCCAATTTCCCGGTGGCGTTCCCGCACGTGCAGGCAAACAAGCTGCGCGCGGTTGCCATCACCAGCCTCAAGCGCTCGCCGCTCGCGTCCGAGTTCCCGACGGTCGCAGAATCGGGCATACCGGGTTTCGACACCGCCACCTGGAGCGGCCTCTACCTTCCCTCCGGCGCCCCGCGCGACGTGATTGCTCGCGTCAGCACCGACATCCAGAAGATCCAGTCCGCGCCGGCGTTCAGGAAGCGCATGCTCGATCTCGGCATAGACCAGAGCGACGATGACACGCCGGAGAAGCACACAGCGTTCCTCAAGTCGGAGAACGCGAAGTGGAGCAAGGTGATACGCGAGGCGGGCGTCAAAGCGGAGTGATGAGGGGTTGCCCCATAACCCATAACGGGTTCATCCCTCCGGGCCCGGCTGGCAGAACCCGGCCTTTCTCGTTGTGAATATTGACCACTATTTAGCGCAATTCGCGCTCCTGTGATGCCCCATAATGTATAATGAAAAGTCAATTTACCAACCCTATGAAAGGCCTCTCATGAATAAGACCAGTATTATTTTTGTTGCCCTGCTCGCAGCGCTTGGCGGTCCCGCGTTGGCCCAGGGCACGGCAGCGCCCGCAGCCAAGTCGAGCGATGCAACGGTGCAAATGCGTGACGAACGACGAGCCGCCAACGAAGCGTTCAACAAAGGGAGGGACGCTGCCCAAGCCGAGCGCAATGCCAAGGTGAGGGCCGCGGTAGATGACGCCATGAAGGACCCCGGTGCAAAGGGCAAGGATCCACTGGTCGTGCAGCGCGAGGCCAGGTCCAGGGCCATGAAGCAGACCAAGCCCGAGTTCGATGCCAGGATCAAGCAGCTGACCGCCGAGCGCAGGGCTGCGTTCGCCGAAATAGATAAGAAGCACAGGGCCGCCGGCAAATGAGAATCCGCTGGCAGTAGTCGTTCATAGCCTGAAAGAAAGGCCGGCGGTTGCCGGCCTTTTTGTTTCTATCGGGCGCGCCGATCGACGAGTGACGGGGCAAAACCCATCACCCATCACCCATCACCCATCACCCATAACCCATCACGGGTTCATGCTTCGGGTCCGGCGTAGGTGCCGGCCGTGCGCGGGAACATCCCCTTCACGATCTTGAAGCGACCGATGTCCACCGTGGCGTCGCGGTGCAGAAAGAGCGCGGCGTCGCGCAGGAAGCGCTCGACGCCGAAGTCGAGCATCACGCCGTTGCCGCCGTGCAGTTCCATCGCGTTCTTCGCCACCAGGAAGATCTCTTCCGAGGCGAACATCTTGGCCTGGTTGCAGAGCACCTCGGCGTCGTGGGCGCCGGCGTCCATCGCGCGGATCGCCTCGTTCAGCAACGCCCGCACCGCGTTGAGCCCGGTCGCCATGTCCGCGAGCCGCGCCGCGACCGCCTGGTGCTTGATGAGGATGCGCCCGCCCTGCACGTAGTTCTGCACGTAGTCGGCGGTGCGCTCGAACGCCGCCATGCCGACGCCCAGGTTCTTCGCCGCCACGATGATCTTGCCGGGGCGGAAATAGATGCCGGCGCGCTTCATCGCGTCGTCCTGCGCGAGGCAATGGTCCTTCGGCACGGCC
>CAZFRR010000169.1:0-46119 GCA_964521405.1 uncultured Streptomycetaceae bacterium
GTCGAGCTGATCAACGTGCGGCGCTTCGGTCGCGTCACGGTGCGCCTCGCCACGGAAACGTTCAAGGGCGCGATCGACGACCTGGCGCGCTACGTGCTCGGCGTCGACGACGATTTCACGAAGCTGATCGCAAAGGCCTGATGCACGCGGCGTTCCACGCCCGAGTAGAATGTTTCTTCCACGCCCGAATGCTCCCACGCTCGCCTATCCGTGCGATTCGATCTCACCACACTAAAGCTCTTTGTCAGCGTGATCGACCACGGCAGCATTGCAAGAGGCGCAGAGCGCGAGCACATGGTCGCTTCGGCGGCGAGCAAGCGCATCGGTGACCTCGAGACCGGACTCGGAGTCGCGCTGCTCGTGCGCCAGCACACGGGGGTCGCCCCGACCGCGGCGGGCGAAGCGCTCGCCCGCCATGCGCGCGAGGTCATCAAGACGCTCGACCGAATACCCGATGCGCTCGGCACGCTTGCCGCGGACGATCAGCCCGATATCCGGATTTTGGCGAACCAGACCGCGATCGTCGTCGTGGTTGCGGACCTCGCGAGCTACATCGCGCGGCGCCCCCCGGTAAAGATCCGTCTGGGCGAAGGCCAGAGCCTGCCGATCATTGAAGCGGTCGCGCAAGGGAGCGCCGACATCGGCATCATCGGTCACTTTCAGCCCGCCGACCAGCTGCACGTCGTTCCTTATCGCAACATTCCTCTCATGCTGGTCGTGCCAGCGTCGCATCCGCTCGCCAGCCGCGGGGCGGTCTCTTTCGCGGAAGCGCTCGAGTTCGATCTCATCACGCTCGTGCAAGGCACCGCGATCCGCGGCTGGGCGCTCGCGGCAGCAGCACGCATGGCGCGCAAGCCGAAGTTCACGATGCAGGTCCAGAGTTACGAGGCGATGCGCGCGATGGTGCATGCGGGTCTCGGTATCGCGATGATTCCCGGGCCTAACATCCTGCCGTTCAAGGATCTCTTCGAGGTGCGCGCACTGCCGCTCACCGACGAATGGGCGTGCATGCAACTCTACATAGTTTGCTCTCGGCGCACGGCCGGCACCCCTGCGATTGATGATCTCCTGGCGCATCTCACTCCGGCTTGAGCCGTCGCGGCCCGCGATGGCGGGCGTTCCGAAAGATCAATTGCGAACGTAGCCGGGTTCGTCCAGGCTCCGACGCATTGTCAACAACCAGCAGCGTAGCGATGCTGACCCTCGTTCGCTTTGCGTACGACACTCGAACGACATGGTAGCCCGGCCGAAATCCGAGTACGACGCGAAGTTCCGCGCCGATCTGGACAAGTTCGTGCAGGTGAGCGGTTGGACGCTGCAACAGAAGGTGGCGCTCGCATGCCGCATCCTCGATCGCGATGGGCACGAATCCGCGCTCGCGGGCCAACTTTCGGCGCGCGGGGAGAAACCGGGCACCTACTGGGCGCTCAACTTCGGGCTCGGCTTTGACGAGGCCCGGGAGAGCAACATCCTGCTCGTCGACGACGACTTGAACGTCCTGGAGGGCGAAGGCATGGCGAACCCCGCGAATCGGTTCCATCTGTGGATCTATCGCGCGCGTCCCGAAACCAACGCGATCGTGCACACCCATGCCCCTCACGTCTCGGCGCTGTCGATGATCGCGGAGGAACTCATCGTGTCGCACATGGACACCTGCGTGCTGTATGAGCGTTGCGCTTACCTCCCCGAGTGGCCGGGCGTGCCGATCGGCGACGAGGAGGGCCGTATTATCTCGACCGCGCTGGGCGACAAGCCCGCCGTGCTACTCGCGCACCACGGCCTGCTGACTGCGACGAAGACGATCGAGGAAGCGACGGTGCTCGCATTCTACGTGGAGCGCGCAGCGAAGCTGCAACTCATCGCGCGAGCGGTCGGGCCGATCAAGCGGGTGAAGCCGGAACTCGCGCGCGAGGCCCGTAGCTATCGCGGCAGTCCCAAGTACATCGCTGCGACGTTCAATTACCTCGCGCGGCGCGTGCTGCGCGAGACGCCGGACTGCGTGAGCTGACGCCGCGAAGCAAGTCCCCGTGCCAATAAAGGAGCGAAAATGACACCCCTCGCAATGCAGAGAATTTGCGCGGCACTGCTCGCGCTGGCAGCCGCGACGGCGTCGGCGCAGACCTACCCGAACAAGGTGATTCGCATCGTCGTGCCGTACCCGCCGGGCGGCGGCGCCGACATCACCGCGCGACCGATCGCGCACAAGCTCAGCGAACGCTGGGGCCAGCCGGTCGTCATCGAGAACCGTGGCGGGGCGAGCGGCATGATAGGCGCGGACATCGTCGCCAAGGCGCCGCCCGACGGCTATACCATCATGCTCAGCGCCTCGGCGGAAGTCGCGCTCAATGTCGCGCTCTTCCCGAAGATGCCGTACGACCCGGTCAGGGATTTCGCGCCGATCACGCTGGCGACCGTGACCCCGCTTGCGCTGGTCGTGCATCCGTCGGTACCCGTCAAGTCGGTGAAGGAATACATCGCGTTCGCAGAAGCGAAGCCCGGATCGCTGACGTTTGGTTCGGCCGGCGCCGCTAGCCCCCATCACTTCGCCGGCGAGTGGCTGAAAATGCTGACCAAGATCGACATCGTGCACGTGCCGTACAAGGGCATGGCGCCGGCGATCATCGATCTACTCGGCGGGCAGATACCAAGCGGGTTTGCCACGCTGCTGCCGGCGCTGCAGCATGTGAAGGCCGGCAAGTTGCGCGTCCTGGCGGTGACGACGCCCCAGCGTGCGCTGCTGCTGCCGGACGTGCCGGCGCTCGCCGAGACGCTGCCCGGATTCGACGTCACCCAGTGGAACGCCGTGTGGGCGCCGGCCGGGACGCCGAAGGACGTGCTCGACAAGCTGACCATGGAAATCACGCGCATCGTGCAGTCGCCCGACTACAAGGCGCGCATGACGGATCAGGCTGCCGAGGCCATCGGCAATTCGCCATCAGAACTCGCGGCCTTTCAGAAGGCGGAAATCGACAAGTACCGCAAGATCGCGCAGCAGGCGAACATCAAGGTCGACCAGTAGCGTTTCTGCTTGCGTCGTCGCGAGGATCGAGGGGCAGATGACGGTTCGATTCTGGCAGGGGCTGCTGCCGCTGGCATGCACGAGCGCCGTTTGCAGCGCCGCCACGAAGGCTGGGCGCCGCCCAAGGTATTTCTCGACTATCATGCTAGCGGGCTTGCACCCGTCGGCATGCGGCCGGTGATGGGCCGTCGTTATACGTCCACTATCGAGAAGTCTGAACGTCGCGTTTGGGTCGAGGCTGTGTAAAAACTCATCGCCAGAACGATTTTGGGGGTCTTCCGACCATCAACTGATATCAAAGAATGCAATACAGCGCGTCCTGGCAAGCCGATTTTTCGGACATCGCCGAAATTGCGAGTTTTCACACAGCCTCGATCGATAGCGGACACTGCCTGTCAGATCCAGTCGCGACTACTACACATTAGGCGCACCAAGCGTTTAGGCGATCTTGCTCTCCCTGGCGGCTTGGCGAGCTTGGCGGTTTAATTATTGTTCTTTTTTTCCTGGCGACTTGGCGGCTTGGCAGTTCGATATTGATTTGAATTGCCTAGCGCCTTGGCGTCCCCGGATCGAGTCCGGGGCAGGCTTGGCGGTTAATTCCTGATTCTGGTTCTCTCCGCGTCTCGGCGGTTCAATAATGACTTCCAGGCGGTTCAACGCATTAACCGCTCCCGCCACGTATCTTCCGTCGGCACACCCGGCGGCCCGAAGTAGCGCGGCTGCAGCCCGGCCTGGAACCAGCAGACAAAGGTGTAGACCGTGAAGATCGGGACGCCCAGCCGGGCGTTGAGCGCCGCCGCGTACGGCGCCATGTTGTGGTTCTCGCACACGATCGCGCCGACGTCGGGATGCTTCTTCAGTAGCGCCTCGCCCGCTTCCAGGATGTCGCGCCAGGCGGCTTCGTAATCCATGTCGAGGGTGTCGCCGAGCATGACGCGCGTGAACTCGCGCCCGCCCTCCGTTCCCATGACCGGCGTATCGTGCGCGGCGCCGACCGCATCCCAGTGTTCCGGCGTGATGCGGTCGCCCTGCACCGACAGCACGCCCACGCGCTTTCCCGGCGGCAGCAGCCGCTGCACCAGCGGGACCTGCATGAGCGAGGAACTCGCAACCGGCACGTTGACGTGCGCCGCCAGTTGTTTCTGGAAGATCGCGAGGAAGCCGCCGGTCGTGGTAATGCCGTCGGCGCCGTCCTTTACCAGTTCCTCCGCCGCCTTGAGAAACGCCGGACCGAGCCCCTTGCCCTGCTCGTGGATCACCACCCGCGCGCTCGCGCCGGGCACCACCTTGTAGAGCACCGGAAACGGCCAGGTGAGCGCGTTGCCGGTGTCGCCCGGCGGGCGCGGCCATTTCGTGTCGAGCATGAGGATGCCGACGCGCGCGCCGTAGACCGTTTTCCCGCCGTAGCCCTTCATCGCGCCATCTCCATGATTTTGACCGGAACCCGCAGCCTACTATACTGCCGAGAGGAGGCACTGATGATATCCCGAATCACACTGGTACTCGCCGGCACCTGTGCCGCCGTGACCGCCGCTGCACAGCCGTACCCGGCCAAGCCCATCCGCATCATCGTCCCATTTACCGCCGGCGGACCGGCGGACATCACCGCCCGCATCGTCGCGCAAAAGCTGACCGAATCGTGGGCCCAGCCGGTGGTGGTCGATAACCGGACCGGCGCCAGCGGCACCATTGGCGGAGATGTCGTAGCCAAGTCGCCGCCGGACGGCTACACGGTGCTCATGAGCGCGTCCGCTCACGTCATCGTGCCCAGCCTCTTGCCCAAGGTGCCGTACGATGCCATCCGCGATTTCGCACCGGTGACGGTGGTGATGAGCTCGCCGCTGGTCCTGGTGGTGACACCGACGCTGCCGGTGAAAAGCGTCAAGGAATTCATCGCGCTGGCAAAAGCGCGCCCGGGTGAGTTGTCCTTCGCCTCTTCCGGACCCGGGTCCTCTACGCACCTCACCGCTGAACTGCTGAAGTCGCTCACCTCGACCCGGATGGTGCACGTGCCCTACAAGGGCCAGTCGCAGGCGCTGACCGACGTGATCTCGGGCCAGGTGCCGTTCATGTTCAACAGCCTGCCGCCGGTGATCGAGTTCGTGAAAGCCGGCCGACTGCGCGCGCTCGCGATCACCTCCGGGAAGCGCGCCCCGCAGCTGGCCGCGGTGCCGACATTCGACGAGTCGGGCTACAAGGGCATGATCACCGGGTCGTGGTACGCGGCGTGGCTGCCGGCGCGGACGCCGGAAGCGATCGTCACGCGTCTCAACGGCGAAATCGTGCGCATCACCAACCTGCCAGACGTCCGCAACCGCATCCTCGACCTTGGCGGCGAGCCGGTCGCGAACACCCCGGCAGAATTCGATGCGTTCCAGAAAGCCGAGATGGCGCGCTGGGCGAAAGTGATCAAGGAATCCGGCGCGAAAGCGGAATAAGAAATTGAACCGCCAAGACGCCGAGGCGCCGAGGCGCCAAGAAAATCAATTGATTATTGAACTGCAGAGCAAGAAGAGAGAAGCAACATCAGAATGTGCTCACCAGGCTCACCAGACGGTGAGTCGATCTTATTATCCCTGGCGTCTTGGCTGTTCTGTAATTGTTCTTCTTTCCTGGCGCCTTGGCGGCTTGGCGGTTCGATACTGAATTGCGTGGCGGCTTGGCGGTGAAAATCGGGGTCAGTGCAAGCGGATCTTTTGTTGAGCCGGGACCAGCAGGCTCTGACTCGACTTTCGCGCATCGGGCCCATTGGGGGAGCCACTTGAACATTCCCAAAATGGGGTTTATCATTCCCAAAATGGGAATAATGAAAAAGCCCCTCAAGGTGCCGCCCCAACCGGCCGGCGTGGCTGACGCGCTATTCACCAAGGTGCAGCAGCGCGTCCTGGGGGTGCTGTTCGGCAATCCGGGGCGCAGTTTCTTCGCCAACGAGGTGATCGCGCTTGCCGGTACCGGAACGGGAGCCGTGCAACGGGAACTGACCCGCCTTGCCGCGTCGGGACTGGTTACCGTCAAGCGGGTAGGCAATCAGAAGCACTATCAGGCAGATGCGGCATCACCGGTTTTCGACGAACTGCGCGGGTTGGTGGTAAAAACCTCGGGTATTGCCGACGTCTTGCGCGCAGCGCTTGCGCCACTGACCGACCGGATCAGCGCCGCGTTCGTCTATGGCTCGGTGGCGAAGAAGAAAGACACGACCGCGAGCGATATCGATCTCATGGTGCTAAGCGACAGCCTGACCTACGGCGACGTGTTTGCCGTGCTTGAAAAAGGCGCTGCCAGGCTCGGCCGCCGGGTGAATCCGACGGTTTATTCACGGCAGGAAATTGCCAGGCGAATCAAGCAAGGCAACTCTTTTGTCACGCGCGTCCTGGCGCAACCTAAAATCTGGCTGATTGGCAACGAACATGCCCTCGGCGCTTGACAACCTGAGCGGTCCCGGCAAGCCCCTGCGGAAAGAACCGCCTGACAAGAAGGAATTCGCCGGTTTGAAGCGTTCCGCCCTGGCGCGTCTCAAAGACGCCGCGAAAGCTGACAACTCGCTGGAGAGCCGTTTTGATCTGGCTTACAACGCCGCGCATGCCATGAGCCTTGCGGCGCTGCGTTGGCACGGCTTTCGGGCGGCCAACCGCTACGTTGTTTTCCAGGCGCTGCCTCATACACTGGGCTTGGGGCCCGAAGTCTGGCGGGTGCTGGCCAAGGGCCACGATATCCGCAACCTCGGCGAATATGAAGGCGACCTCAACGTGGACGAACGCCTGGTTGCTGACCTGATAACGGCATGCCGTGCAGTGGCCGCCAAGATTGAATCGCTGCCGCCGCCTGCAGCGGGCGGAAAATAGAATGCGGATCTTCGTCCTCGGCACCGGCGCCACCGGCTCGTTGATCGCGCGGCTGCTCGTGCGCCAGGGCCACCGGGTCACGTGCGGCGACCGCAACCCGGATCGCGCGCGCCGCTTCCTGGGCAGGAATTCCCGCATCCCGATTCTCCAGGTCAATGCCCGCAACCTGTGGAGCATCGTGAAGGCGGCCAGGGGCGTCCACCTGATCGTCAACGCCAGCCCCGCGGTCCTCAACAAGATCATCCTGCGCGCCGCACTGCGCCTGCGAGCCCACTATCTCGACATGGCCTCGCACCAGTCCGGCAGCCCCTTTCACGCCGAGCAACTGCGCTTCCACAAACAGTTCCTCTCGAAAAACCGCGCCGCCGTGATCAATGCCGGCGTGGCCCCGGGTCTCACGAACCTGCTCGTCGCGCGCAGCGCGGATCATCTCGACGCGATCGAGTCCGTCCAGATCAGGCTCTACGAGAGCACCGGCAGCGACGAGCCCGTGTCGCAGTGGTCTTCCGACGCAGCCTTCGACGAGGCGGTATCGCGGCCGCCGGTCTACCGCAACGGCCGCTTCCGCCTCGGCAAGCGGTTCGGAGAACGCGAGGTTTTTCGCTTCCCCCGTCCCGTCGGTCGGGCTGGCGTATTGCTGGCCGCGCAGGACGAGGTCGTGACGCTCCCGCGCTTCTTCAAGCTGCGCGAGCTCGACGTCAAGATCGGCGGCAACGACTTCGAGCGACTGCGCCGCCTGTACCGCCAGGGCAAGCTCCGGAGGGCGAACGGACCGGGCGCAAAACGCTTCCCGCAAACGCCGACCCCGCGCCAGATGGCCCGATTGATCTCCCGCGGCGCGCTGTACCATGCCCGATTCGCTGCCGCCGTGGTGGCGCACGGCCGGAAAGGCGAACGGCACGCGGTGGTCCGCTGGGACGCGAGTTTCCCCACGCTGCACCAGACCCGCCGCCGCGAGGTGTACACCTCGCCGATCGCTTGGGCAACAGCCCATCTCGCCGCGCTGTTCGTGAAGCATTTTCCGCGCGGGCTGCCCGGCGTCCATCCACCCGAGGCCCTGCCGGCCAAAACCCGCCAGGCCATCCTCGCCGGGGCGCGCTCCTACGGCATCCGCATCAGCCAGCGGATCACTCTGCTGAAGCCGCTTGACGACGAGGAATAGACAGAAAAGCCCGCGCGTTGAACGGTGTTGCCGCATCCGTTCGAACGCGCGGAATTAAACCGGCGCGTCAGCGTCCGGCTTTAATCGACTTTGACGCCGGCGGCCTTCACCACCCTGCCCCACATCTCGATGTCCGCGCGGAGGAAGCGCGTGAATTCCTCCGGCGTCATGGTGAGCGGATCGGCCCCGGTGCCGACGAGTTTTTCACGTACGGCGGGCGTGTTGACGGTTTTCACGACGGTGTCGTGCAGCTTCGCGACGATGTCGGGCGGCGTCCTCGCAGGCAGGAACAGGGCGTAATAATTCTGCAACTCGACGTTGGCGTAGCCCGCTTCCTTCGTCGTCGGCACGTCCGGGAAATACGCAGAGCGTTTCGGGCTCGCCATCGCGAGCGCCCGGACCTTGCCGGCCTTCACGTACGGCGAGATCACCGGCAGGTCCACGAACATGCCGCTTACCTGCCCGCCGACGACATCGATCACCGCGGGCGCCGCGCCCTTGTATGGCACGTGTGTCAATTTGACGCCCGCCGACTTCATCAGCATCTCGATCGGGAGATGCAAGGTGCCGCCGGTGCCGGCAGACGCAAGCGAAATTTGGCCCGGCCGCACTTTGGCGAGTGCAACCAATTCCTTCAGGCTCTTCGCCGGGATGGACGGATGCACGACGAGGAGGGTCGACGTGGTCATGATCGGCGTCAGCGGCTGAAAGTCGCGCAGGGTGTCGTAAGGCAGCTTCGAGTAGGTCACCATGTTGATCGCGACCACGCTCGCGGTCCCGAACAGCAGCGTGTAGCCGTCGGGCGGGGACTTCGCCACAAGCTCCGCGCCGATGATGCCGGTGGCCCCGGCACGGTTGTCGATGACGATGCTCTGGCCCAGCAGCTCGGTCATGCGCGGCGCGATGAAGCGCGCCGTGATGTCGGTGGGGCCACCTGCGGAAAACGGCACGACGATGCGCAGCGGTTTCGACGGAAAAGTCTGAGCGAAGGCGCCGGCGCTGCACGCAGCCATCAGCGCGGCACCGGCAATGCGGATCAACTGCAACATGATTTCTCCCCCGGTTGCTCGTCCATATGATGGGCGGCTCGCCTGATTTTGCGTCAGCCCGCAGTGAAACTCAATCACGGCTGAGTTAAAATTGCGCCTCCCGAGGCTCGACGCACCCCCGCCGCAGGCCGTGCCGCAATGACTTTCTCGCCGCAAACCCGGACTTCGTCTCGCTTCGCATTGCTAGTTGCAGCGGTGCTCCTTGTCGTTGCGGCATCTCATGCCAGCGCGCAGGGTTATCCGGCCGGTCCGATGCGCATCGTGGTTCCCTTCACGCCTGGTGGCGGCACCGACATCCTCTCCCGCATCCTCGCGCAGAAGCTGAACGAATCCTGGGGCCAGCCGGTGCTCGTGGATAACCGCCCCGGCGCAAGCGGCACGGTCGGCACCGCGTTCGTCGCCAAGGCCCCGGGTGACGGACTCACGCTCCTCATTGTGCCCGCGGGCTACGCCGGCAACCCCAGTCTCTACAAGAAGCTGCCGTACGACCAGAACCGCGAGCTCGCGCCGGTGTCGCTGCTCGCCTCCGGCCCGCTGGTGCTGGTGGTGCACCCCTCGCTGCCGGTGAGATCAGTCAGGGAACTCATCGCTTTCGCCCGCGCCCGGCCTGGCGAGCTCAATTACGGGTCGCCCGGAGCCGGCACCCTGCCCCACCTGTCCGCCGAGCTGTTCATTTCGATGAACGGGCTCAAGATGGTCCACGTTCCCTACAAGGGCGCGGGCGCCGCCGTCACCGATGTCATGGCGGGGCGCGTCCCGATCTATTTCATGAACATCCTGCAGAGCCTGTCGCTGATCAAGGCCGGCAAGCTGCGCGCGCTCGGCGTCACCACGCCCGAGCGCACCCCGATCGCGCCGGAGATCCCCTCGATCGCGGAGGCCGGGCTGAAGGGCTTCGACATGACCAACTGGTACGGCCTGCTGGCGCCGGCCGCGACGCCGCGCGAGGCGCTCGTCAAGCTTAACGCCGAGGTCGCGCGCATACTGAAACTGCCCGAACTGAAGAACCGCCTCGCCGAAGACGGCATGACGGTTATCGCCGGCACGCCGGAGCAGTTCGCGGAGTTTCTCGCGCGCGAGACGGCGAAGTTCTCCCGCGTCATCGAGGCCGCGGGCATCAAAGGGACGCTGTGAACAACCAAATAGACAGGATTAACATGATTAACAAAATCAAGATCAAACTAACCCCAAACCAAAATCAGGGAACAGTTGTGCTCTTGTCCTAATCCTGTAAATCCTGTTAATCCTGTCTATTTGCTTGACGGTATTTAGAACATTTTTAGAATGGTTAATCCTGTGAAATTCGAATTTGACGTAGTGGTGGTGGGAAAAGGCAACGCGGCGCTGTGCGCCGCGCTGGCGGCGAAAGACCAGGGCGTAAAGGTCGCGATGCTGGAAGCGGCGACTGAAGACGAGCACGGCGGCAACAGCCGCTTCGCCGGCGGCGTGATGCGCTTTGCTTACGCCACGCTGGAAGACCTGCGGCGCGTCACCGACATTACCGACGAGGAAGCCGCCAACAGCGATTTCGGCACCAACACGCGTGAGGAGTTTCTCGACACGCTCTACCGGCTGACGAGCTACCGCACCGACCCGGACCTGTCCGAGTTTCTCGTCAACAGCAGCCTCGACACCATGGCCTGGCTGCGCTCGAAGGGCGCCCGCTTCATCCTGAACCACGGCCGGCAATCGGGCATGGTCGGGGGCAAACGCAAGTACTTCGGCAACATGCCGATCGAAGTGAACGGCGGCGGCGCCGGCCTGGTGCAGTACCTCGACAAGGCGGTGCGGCAGAACGGCATCGAGGTGTTTTACGAAACCCGCGCCACCGGACTCCTCTACGACGGCGAGCGCGTCTCGGGCGTGCGCGCGCAGCAGAAGGGCAAGGCGGCCGAGTTTCGCGCGAAGGCTGTGGTGCTGGCCTGCGGCGGGTTCGAAGCCAACCCGGAAATGCGCACCCGCTACCTCGGCCCGGGCTGGGAGCTCGCCAAGGTGCGCGGCTCGCGCTTCAACGTCGGCGACGGCCTCAGGATGGCGCTCGACATCGGCGCCGCCCCCTACGGCAACTGGTCGGGCTGCCATGCCACCGGCTGGGACCGCTACGCGCCGGAGTTCGGCGACGTCAACGTCGGCGACCAGTTCCAGAAGCACAGCTACCTCTTCGGGCTGCTGGTGAACGCCGAGGGCAGGCGCTTCGTGGACGAGGGCTGGGATTTTCATTCGTTCACCTACGCCAAGTACGGCGGCGAGGTGCTGAAGCAGCCCGGGCAATTCGCCTGGCAGGTGTTCGACGCCAAGGTGACGAAGCTGCTGCGCTCCGAGTACCGCATCAAGTTCGTCACCAAGGAGTCCGCCAACACGCTGGAAGAGCTCGCGCCCAAGCTGGAGGGCGTTAACGCGGAGCAGTTCCTGAAAACCGTGCGCGAGTACAACGCCGCAGTGCGCAAGGACGTGCCGTTCGATCATACGATCAAGGACGGCAAGTGCACCGTCGGCATCGAGCCAGCCAAGTCGAACTGGGCGCAGCCGCTCGACACCCCGCCGTTCGACGCCTATGCCACCACTTGCGGCATCACTTTCACCTTCGGCGGACTACGCATAGCCAAGGACAGCGGCCAGGTGCTCGACGCCCACCTCCACCCGATCCCGGGTCTCTACACCGCGGGCGAGATGGTGGGCGGCCTGTTCTACTTCAACTACCCGAGCGGCACGGGCCTCGTCTCCGGCGCGGTGTTTGGCCGGCTGGCCGGCACCAGCGCCAGCAAAGCAGCGAAATGAACCATTCATCATTCATCATTCATCATTCATCATTGATATTGGTGTGCGCGGCACTGGCGGCTGTCTCATCGCCAGCACAGGCACAGCAATATCCCTCCAGGCCGATCCGCGTGATCGTCCCCTCCGCCGCCGGCGGCGGCGGTGACATCGTGGCGCGCGCGGTCGGCCAGAAGCTCGCGGAGAGCTGGGGCCAGCAGGTGGTGGTGGACAACCGCAACGGAATCCTGGGCCCGGAGATCGCCGCCAAGGCGGACGCCGATGGCTACACCCTGATGCTGACGACCTCGGCGCTGATCGTCCGGGAAGCGGTTTACCGCAAGCTGCCTTTCGAAACGATGCGCGATTTCGCGGCGGTCACCCAGCTTGTCACCCAGTCAAACGTGCTGTCCGTAACGCCTTCGCTGCCGGCGCAATCGGTGAAGGAGCTGATCGCCTATGTGAAAACCCGGCCGGGGCAGCTCAACTACGCCTCCGGCGGGAACGGGACGTCCAATCACCTCGCCGGCGAGCTGTTCAAGTACATGGCGGGCGTGGACATCGTGCACGTGCCCTACAAGGGCGTGCCGCAGGGACTGCTCGACGTGATCGGCGGGCGCATGCACATGAGCTTCACGAGCCCGGTCGCCGCCCTGGCCCCCGCCAGGGACGGCAAATTGCGCATGCTCGCGGTGACAACTGCAAGGCGATTCGCCGGGCTGCCCAACGTCCCGACCCTGGCCGAGGCCGGCCTGCCGGGCTACGAGTTCACCGGCTGGATGGGCGTGTTCGCGCCGGCGCGGACGCCGAAACCCATCGTGAGCCAGCTCCACGCTGAGCTCGTGAGAATCGTCAAGCTGCCCGAGGTGAAAGACCGGCTGTCCGGCGATGGTGCGGAGCCCGTGGGCAGCTCGCCGCAGGAATTTTCGGTGTACGTGGATGCTGAGCTCAAAAAATGGAAGAGTGTCGTCATCAAGGCCGGGATCCGCGCCGACTGAGGTTACAATTCAGGAAACCTCAGGGCCGTCCACACGACAACCACTGGTCGCGGAATTGAGTCTGTGAACATCATGAACCATTCATCATTCATCATTCATCATTCATCATTGATATTGGTGTGCGCGGCGCTGGCAACCGCGTTGCCGCACGCCAGCGCGCAGCAATATCCCACCAAGCCGATCCGCCTGATCGTGCCGATCTCCGCCGGCGGCGGGCTCGATTACATCGCCCGCGCTGTCGCGCAGAAGCTGACCGAAAATCTGGGGCAGTCGATCGTGGTGGACAACCGCGGCGGCGCGAGCGGTACCATCGCCGCGGAAGCGGCCATGCAGGCAGCCCCGGACGGGTACACGATCCTCATGACCAGCGCGAGCCTGGTGACCCGGCCCCTGCTCTACAAGGTGCCGTACGACCTCAGCCGGGACTTTGCGCCGATCACGCAGCTGAGCGCCCAGTCCTACCTGCTGCTCACGACGAATTCCCTGCCCGTCAGGTCGGTGCAAGAACTCCTGGTCCACGCCCGGGCCAACCCCGGCAAGCTCAATTACGGCTCCGTCGGCAACGGCAGCCAGATCCACCTCATGACCGAGCTGTTCCGGCACATGACCAAGATCCAGGTCGTCCACGTCCCCTACAAGGGCGCCGTCAACGCCTACCCGGATCTCATTTCCGGCAACATCCAGTTCATGTTCAACAGCGTCACCGCGGCCCAGCCCCACGTGAAAGCACAACGCTTGCGCGCGCTCGCCGTCTCCGGCCCCCGGCGCGTGAGCGCTTTCCCCGACCTGCCCACGGTGGCGGAGGCGGGGGTGAAGGGCTTTTCCGTCACGCAGTGGTACGGACTGCTGGCGCCGATCGGCACGCCGCGCGACATCGTCGAGTTTCTCAGCAAGCAGATCAACAGCACCCTGCAGCAGCCCGACGTTGCCGCGCGGATCGCAGCGGAAGGCTCCGAGGCGGTCGGAAGCACGCCCCAGCAGCTGGCGGCTCACATCAAGGCCGAGCGCGCAAAGTGGGCCCAGGTGATCAAGGATGCGGGGATACGCGGCGAGGAGTAATCGCCGCGAGGGATGAGTGCTGAGTGCTGAGTGCTGAGTGCTGAGTGTTGAGTGTTGAGTGTTCAGTGAAATCGCAATGGATACTGATGCTTTGCGGCGTGCTGGCCGTTGCCGCCGGGCTTTTTCCCATGCTCGACGCGTTCGGCATCTTTGCCGGCTCCGAATCCAGGATGAACGCGCCGCGCTGGGTCGTCTTCACGGCGGGAGGCCTGTTCTTCCTCGCGGGAATCTACGTGCTCCTGCTCGCCACCGTCGGCGAGGCCGCGGCCAGGGGGTTTGGAGCGGTCGTCGGGATCGCGACTTTCCTGGGACTCTCGGCGATCGTCAACTGGATAGCCTTCGGCGGCGGGGATCGCAACGACTGCAGCGGCGGCATCTCCGCCCTGGGATTCGAACGCACTCACGCTGTGGCGGAGTTCGAATGCCGGGCCGCGTTCGGCTACGGGGCGCTGCTCATGAATTTTCTCTTCCTGCGCGGCACTGCCTGGTGGATCGCCAAGCGCGCTCCCGAGAGCCGGACCGCGCGCGCTTTCGAGAAAATATTCGAGTGGGGCATCGGCCTCCTCCTGCTGCCGCTCATCCTGCTGGCCGTAGGGCTCACCAAGGGAAAGGATATGGTGACCGGTTTGGCCGGCAAGCTGCGCTCGAAGGGCGCCGGGGACAAGCCGCCGCCTGCCCCCTAGCGCGGGGGGCCTGCGTGTGCCCGGCATCGCGGTTTGGCCTATACTGATCAGCCCCTGTACCGGACCGACCTTTGAGGAGGAAGGACCCATGTACAAGAACATCCTGCTGCCGACCGACGGCTCGGCGCTATCCCTGGTTGCGATCGACAACGGCCTGCGGTTCGCGAAAGCGATCGGCGCGAAAGTCACCGGCTTCTACGTGATGCTCGAGCGAGCGCCCGAGTCGTTCGAGGACTACGCGCCGGTGGCGGCCAAGGCGCCGAATCTGGACGAAGTGGCGAAGCAGGAATCGGAAAAATATCTCAAGATCATCGCCGACAAGGCGCTGGCGCTGGGCGTACCGTGCCAGACCCGATCGATGAAGCACACCTCACCCCACCAGGCGATCATCACCACCGCGACGACCACCGGCTGCGATCTCATCATCATGGCCTCGCACGGCAAGAAAGGCATCACCGGCGAGCTGGTCGGCTCGGTGACCGCACGGGTCATCACCAACTGCAAGATACCGGTGCTGGTGTACCGCTAGTAAACCACAAACTCTAACCGCGGAGGCGCCGAGGACGCGGAGCAAAAACAAGAACAAAATTGAACCGCCAAGGCGCCAAGACGCCAAGACGCCAAGAAACTTACCGCCGGTGGATGGCTATAGTTTTCCGCCGCGCTTGCAATTGAAGATCACTTCGTAAGCCTTCTCGGCGACGGCGTCGTCCGCCAGGCAGGCGACCGCCTGCACGAAATTCCGCGGCGCCTCCTCGATCAGCAAATCCGTTACCCAAGCGTGGACCAACCCCTGCCGCTTTTCATCCGGCAGGGACAGCAACCGCTGTAGAGTCTCGTTTATTTTTTCGTCGTTGCATGCCGCCTGCAGCAGGCTGACGAAACCCTCGACATCAGCGACCGAGCGGGGCGCTGCCACAAGCTTAACGTCCCGCATGCCCCGCCGCGAAGCGGTCGGTGTCGATGCGGTGGTTAGCGTGCCGGGCGCCTGGGAACGGGCCAAAGCGCTGGATTACGCGCCGTATGCAGGACTCTGAGAACCACAGTGCGCCGCGACTCGACAACATAGAAGACCGCGAAATGAAATCGGGGAACGATGGCTCGTCGAACCTCGCCGTGAATGGACGTAAACATCTCGGGATACAGCTCGATGTTCCGGAATGTTGACTGAACGGCGGAGAGGAACTCCTCACCGAGCTGCGTTCGCTGTAGCTCGTGCCAGTCGAATGCGCCAGCCAGATCATGTTGGACACGCCGGCGGTAGACCACCGGCAGCGTCATCGCGCCTTGCGAACCTCGGAGAGGACTTCTTGGAGCGTCACGACGTCGTTCGGGTTCCGTTGATGCGCGGCAAGCTCCTCGTCGATCGCCGCCCGGTGAGCGTCGCCCAGCGGCACCGCGGACGGTGTCGCGGCGAGACTTTCCCAGATCAGTTCCACCAAACGCAGCCGCTCCTCCGGTGGAAGCTTGAGAATCTCTGCAACGTCGGCGTCGCTCATGGGCAATAGCCTAGCACCAATACGGGCGTCACGCTAACGTCAAGTTGTGCGGCGGGCCGCCGCGGTGTCAAGAAATGGTACGCTGCTTCCGGCCCCGTCCGCACCAACTGAAGTTAGCCGCACTGGCGATTGGCCACGCGTTTTGTTGAGAAATCTCGGCCTCCACATCAAAGGCCCAGACGGTGTAACAAGAAAAAAGGAAACATGCTGAGAACTTTAAAGAATATTAATGGCGGATCCGGGTCACTTACAAGAAGCCCAATCGAGTTTACGACGAACGCCGAAAACACACCTAAAGCCACCCATCGCCGTGCTGGACGCGCTAACAATAGTACCAGAGCAACGAGGTTTGCCGGACCAGGCACAAAGACTAAAGGGACTAAGATAATAGCGCCAGGCCCCATACTTGAACTCATCAATCCTATGGCGCCCCAAAAGAGTGTGTTGATTGCGAACCAGCCTACAACGCCAACACAGAAATCAAGGATGGTATTGCCACTTGTTGCGCGCGGTTTGGCGGCCTGATTCGTATCAGCTGAACGATGTTCATTCATCATTTCCAGCTTCACCTTTTCTGGGACTATCTTGGAGCGCGTGCTTTAAGAGAGGCGATGGAGTATTTCTATGCGGACGGATCTCACAGAATCGGCTAACGTGAAGTAGTTGGATCAAATACGGATTTGCAAACCGGCATTGTGCGCGTGACGTTGTCATCCTTCAAGCGGGTCAGGACGTTATACCGGAAAGCGGTATAAATATTCAGGGCGAAACCTGAGTGGGTAATGCGTAGCGCAATTGGTCTCACAAAGTGCGCCTTTGCTGCCGTTGGGGCCCCTGAGAGCCGCTGAGCAGCGCAGATCGGGCCGGGAATTCGGTCGAGCACTGGGCGAGCCTAGTTATCTCTCGCGACACCACAGATACCACCCGCCCGAAGCATAGGATTAGCACGAAGGTCTGGCGCGAGTTGCGCAGGCCGCCGGGCCGGTCGAGCAGCGCAGGGGACCGAAAATCCGGACAGACCCAAACACCAGGTCTGTCCCGGTTTTCGGCGGCGAACGGGGCGCCCTTTTTCTTTGGTGACTTCTCTTTTTGGGCGAGCAAAAAGAAAGTCACCGGCGCCCGGGGCCGCCCCCCGGAATTGCGCGACGCAGTCGCGCTAAAAGTAAGCTGGCAGGAATCCTCCCACCACCCCGGCGCTTCGCGCCACCCCTCCTCCGGCAGGAGGGGAACTTGTTTTTACGTCCCGTCTTCACTCAGCACTCAGCACTCAGCACTATTTGAAGCGCACCGAAACCGCAGGGTTTCCCGGCAGTCCCTCATAACGTACCGTCACCGCCAGCCCCGGCCGCGGCCGAAGCGGCTGGGTAAACGACCCCAGGCTCAGCACGTCACCCGGCTTCAACCGGATGCGGGATTTATCCAGGTCCTGCACGAGCCACAGCACGGCGTTCAAGGGATGGTCGAGTATCGCCGCGCCCCTGCCGCTGGCCAGCTCCTTTCCGCCCTGATCGGTCACCACCACGCGCATCGTCGCGAGCGACTCGGCAAATTCCGCCGTCGCCTGCACTGGCACGCCCTTCCCCACCACGCCGAGCCGCGCGCCGACGTTGAGCGACACGATGAGCGGCGCGGAGAGCTTCTCGCCCTCCGCGACGAGAATGTCGGGCAGCTCGATAAAAGGGACTACCAGCGACAGCGAGCGCAGCACCTCGAGGTGCGTCTTCGCCTTGTGGATCGCCGCATCCTTCACCACCACCAGCAGATCGGCCTCGAATACCGGGCGCGCCCCGAAATCCGCCGGCACCTCCGCGCCGTCGGCAAGCATCATCTTCTCGAGCAGCACGCCGCGCACCGGGCTCGCGACGCCGAAGCGCGCCTGCACTTCCCGGTTGGTCAAGCCGGCCTTGTAGCCGACGATGCGGTTGTCGCTCGATTCCAGCCGCTCGACCAGGCGCAGGCGCCCGCACTCGCCGTCGCTCATGGAGAGATCCGTGCGCAGGCCGCGCACCGGCTCTCTTGCGTCCATGAAGCGCAGCAGCGTATTGACCCGCTCGCGGCTCGGACAGGCGGCGTGCGCGTCTCCCAGCCACGACAGCGCGGCTATTAACGCGAATACACGCAGAACCGTTGAATAGACAGGATTCACAGGATTTACAGGATTTACAGGATTAAATCAGAAAAATAAGTAGATTCTATTTCGAGTTTTGATAATCCCGTTAAGGATGCTCTGGAAAAGTCATCCCGGAGAAAGCCGGGATCCAGCAAGCATTTGTTTCGATTGGACCCCGGCGTACGCCGGGGTGACGAATTCAGGATCTTGCAGAGATTCCTTGATCCTGTCCCAATCAATTTGCGCCGTATAATACGCGCTTTTCGCAATCGCCCGCCGGATGACTCTCTACGCTTTCACGATTTTCACGAGCGCGTTCCTGCTGTTCCTGGTCCAGCCCGTCATGGCGAAGCAGATTTTGCCCTGGTTCGGCGGCTCCGCGGCGGTGTGGACGACCTGCCTCGTGTTCTTCCAGTTCCTGCTGCTGGCCGGCTACGCCTACTCGGACTGGACCGCGCGCAAGCTCGATGCGCGCAAGCAGGTTGCGCTCCACGTCGTGCTGCTGGTCGCGAGTCTCGCCTCGCTTCCCATCATCCCCGATGCCAGTTGGAAGCCAGCCGGCGACGAAGACCCGACCTGGCGCATTCTGGGACTGCTCTCCGTCACCATCGGGCTGCCTTATTTCCTGCTCTCGACCACCGGACCGCTGGTGCAGGCCTGGTTTGCGCGCACCTTCCCCTCGGGCACGGTCTACCGGCTGTTCGCTCTCTCCAACTTCGGCTCGCTGCTGGCGCTGATCGCGTATCCGTTCCTGGTCGAGCCATGGATTGCGACCGTGAACCAGTCATGGGGCTGGAGCGCGGGCTACGTGCTGTTCGTCGCGCTTTGCACCGGCTCCGCGATCTACAGCAGAAATCGAAATAGGAATCGAAATAGGGGACAGACCACTATTTCGGGGGCAGAACCCGATGCGGTTGGGGACCGAAATAGTGGTCTGTCCCCTATTTCTTCGGATACCGGGCCCGCCCCGGCGTTGCGCGATTACGCGGGCTGGCTGCTGCTCTCCGCGATGGGCTCGTTCATGCTGCTCGCGGTGACCAACCACATCACGCACGATGTCGCCTCGGTGCCGTTCCTGTGGATCCTGCCGTTGACGCTCTACCTGCTGACCTTCATTCTCTGCTTCGAGGGCCGCGGCTGGTACCGGCGCCACCTCTTCCTCGGGCCCCTGCTGGTGGTCGTCTGCGCCATGGCATGGGCGCTGCACGCCGAGCGCGGCATCATGGACATCAAGGAGGCGCTCCCGCTCAACCTGGTTGGACTGTTCGTGATGTGCATGTTCTTTCACGGCGAGCTCGCGGCAGCCAAGCCGGCCCCGCGCTATCTTACGGGCTTCTACCTGATGGTGTCGCTGGGCGGCGCGCTCGGCGGTGTAGCGGTCGGCCTGGTCGCCGTGAAGTTCTTCAATACCTACTACGAGTTCGGGATCGGGCTGGTCGTGACGCTGATGATTGCCGCTTTCGTCACGCGCCTGATGCATTCACTGGTGCCGATGCTGGCGCTTGCGGCCATCGGCTTCAGCGGGTTCCACATCCACCAGTACATCACCTCCCTCACCAGCAATGCACGCGTCATGACGCGCAACTTCTACGGCACGCTGCGCGTGAAGGACGTCGGCAGCGGAGAAGACGCGGTGCGGCGCCTGATGCACGGCGTAATCATGCACGGCGAGCAGCACCTGGCCGAGGGCAAGCGCAGCGAGCCGACCACCTACTACGGCACGACCTCCGGCATCGCGCGCGCCATCAAGGCGCTCGATGCGACCGCGATCCGGGTGGGTGTTGTCGGCCTCGGCACCGGCACGCTCGCCGCCTACGGCAGGAAAGGCGATGTCTATCGCTTCTACGAGATCAACCCGCAGGTGGTGGACATCGCGCGGCGCGAGTTCAGCTTCCTCGGCGACAGCGGCGCGGAGATCGAAACCGTCTTGGGCGACGCGCGGCTCGCCATGGAACGTGAAGCCCCGCAGAAATACGACGTCCTGGTGATTGACGCGTTCTCGAGCGATTCCATACCGGTGCACCTCATCACGCGCGAGGCGATGGCCGTCTACCTCAGGCACATGAAGCCTGGCGGCGTGATCGCGTTCCACGTCACCAACCGCTTCCTGCACCTCGCCCCGGTGGTAAAGCGCATCGCCGACGAGGGCGGGATGCGGACCGTGCTGCTCGCGGACGACGCGGAAGACAGCGATCTCGCCCGCACCGACTGGGTGCTGGTGACGCGCAACCAGGCATTGCTGGAGCACCCGGACATCGCCGGGCACGCAGCCGAGATCCAGGACATTCCCGGCTTGCGCGTGTGGACGGACGACTTCAATAATCTCTTTCAGATACTGAAATAGCACCGTCTTCGCCGACGCTATTTCAGTAATAGAGGGCAAAACCATGATCCGTTATTCGAGATTCTTGATTTGCGGAACGCTGGCCGCAATTTATTGCGCTGCCCCCTGGGTGGCTGCGCAACCGCAGGCGGACAGCCGCGGCATGCCGACCCTGGCGCCGCTGGTCAACGAGGTGACCCCGGCGGTGGTGAACATCTCGGTCGTCACCCGGGCCCCGCTGGAGGACAACCCGCTTTTCCGCGATCCGTTCTTCCGGCGCTTCTTCAACCTGCCCGACAAGCCCCAGCGGCAGGAGCAGGCCTCCGGATCGGGCGTGATCATCGATGCCGCGCGCGGCCACGTGATCACCAACCATCACGTGATCCGCAATGCCGAGCAGGTCATCGTCACGTTGAAGGACCGCCGCCAGTTCCCGGCGAAGGTCGTGGGGTCCGATCCCGGCACCGACATCGCGGTGCTCCAGATCGAGGCGCAGAAACTCACGGCGATCCGTATCGGCGACTCCGACGCGCTGCAGGTCGGCGACTACGTGATCGCCATCGGCAACCCGTTCGGCATCGGGCAGACCGTCACTTCCGGCATCGTCAGCGCGCTGGGCCGGAGCGGCCTCTCTCCCGAGGGCTACGAGGACTTCGTGCAGACCGACGCCTCGATCAACCCCGGCAACTCGGGCGGCGCGCTCGTCAACCTGCGCGGCGAGCTGGTCGGCATCAACTCCGCGATTCTCGGCGCCGGCGGTGGAGGCAACATCGGCATCGGCTTCGCCGTGCCTTCCAACATGGCGCGCACGGTGGCGGGCCAGATCGTGCGCTTCGGCGAGGTGCGGCGCGGCCGTCTCGGGATCGAGATGACGGACCTGACGCCCGCGCTCGCCAGGAAGCTCGGCGTCGCCGCGCAGGAAGGCGCAATGATCACCACGGTCCAGCCCGGCTCGCCCGCGGAAAAAGCGGGGCTGCGCGAACGCGACGTGGTGGTCGCTCTTAACGGTCGCCCGATTCGCACCTCCGCGGAACTCCGCGCCCGGCTCGGCCTGACCCCGGTGGGAGAGGAAGTCGAGCTGCGAGTGCAGCGCGAATCCGAGACCCGCGCCGTGCGGGCGAGAATCGCCGCGCCGCAGGAAATGTCCAGCGCCGAAGGCCAGGCCCTCGCGCAGCTGCCGGGCATGAACGTGGTCGAAATCGAACGCGGCAGCCCGCTCTACCAGCGGCTGCGGGGCGGCGGCCTGGTGATCTCCTCGATGGAACAGGGTGGCCGCGCTTTCCAGGCGGGGTTCCGTCCCGGCGACATCATCCACAGCGTCAACCGCCGGCGCGTGCAGACGATCGCCGAATTCCAGGCCGCGGCTCGCGGCACCCCGGGCGGATTCGCCGTGTCGCTGCTGCGCGGTGACTTCAATATTACGATTGTCGTTCGATAGCTCCGGAGCTATCTGTCGACGTCAACTCCAGGGAGGAGGCATGAAAGTCAAAACCAACGGCATCGAGATCAACTACGAGATCGAGGGCAGCGGCCCGTGGCTCACGATGAGCCATTCGCTCGCCTGCAACCTGCACATGTGGGACCCGCAGATGCCGGTCCTCACCGGAAGATTCAAGGTGCTGCGCTTCGACACGCGCGGCCACGGGCAGTCGAGCGCGCCCGCGGGCGAGTACACGCTCGACCAGCTCGCCGACGATGTGAAAGGGCTGTTCGACGCGCTGAAAATCAAGCAGACGCATTGGGCGGGGCTGTCCATGGGCGGGATGATCGGCCAGGCGTTCGCGCTCAAGTACCCGGGCGTATTCCAGAGCCTGGTGCTCGCCGACACCTCCAGCCGCCGGCCGCCGGAGGCGGCGACCCTGTGGGGCGAGCGCATCAAGATCGCCCGCGAGCAGGGGATGGAAGCGCTGGTGGAGAGCACGCTCGCGCGCTGGTTCACCGAGCCTTACCGCAATTCGCGCAAGGACGTGATGAGCCGCATCAGCAACGACATTCGCACGACGCCCGCTACCGGCTTCATCGGCTGCTGCCACGCGATAGCCAGGCTGGACTTTCTCGACCGCCTCAAGGAAATCAAGGTTCCCGCGCTCATCATGGTCGGGGAGCACGACCACGGCACGCCGCCGGAAGCGGCGCGCGTGATCCAGCAGAACCTGCCGGGATCGGAGTTGAAGATCATTCCCTCCGCCGCGCATATCTCGAACGTCGAGCAGGCGCAGGTCTTCAACGATGCCATCACGCGCTTCTACGATCGCGTTGCGCGCTAGCTCAACCTCTCGCCGCGGAGGACGCCGAGGACGCGGAGGAAAAGCAAGAACAATAATTGAACAGCCAATGCGCCACGACCACCGAGTCGGGCATCGACAAGAACGGCGCATCATCTCCCCTCGTCATCCTTCGGTAGCAGAGAGCGGGTCAGGATGGGCCTGCGAGAGCATCCTGGGTTGGTCGCAGGATTCCCTCCGCGTCCTCTGCGTCCTCTGCGGTTAGAGGAGAATTCAAGGCGCGCGGCGCGCGGATCGGCGGTCGAACCAGTAGCCGAACCCGCTGCCGCCGATCAGCACCGCCGAGCAGGAAAGAAATACCGGCCCGAAACCGAACGCGGTGCCGATGCCGCCAAAGGCGAGCGGCACCACCAGGTGCGTGAAGTGGTTGAACGTCACGCGCAGCCCCGCGCCCTCCGAGGCGCGCCCGGGCGGCGAGAGGCTGTAGATCAGCGACATGGACATCGGCTGCCCGACGCCGCACCCCAGCCCCAGCAGGAACGACGCCGCCGCCAGCAAGTAGGGGTCGCGGAACAGGGGAAACAGCAGGAACACCACGCCGGCAAAGCCGATGGCGCAGAGCAGGATCTGGATTTCGCTCCAGCGCCTGGCGAGGCTCGGCAATGCCACGCGGATCGCGAACACGGCGGCCGCGAACAGGCTGATGACGACCCCGATCGCCGAGGCCGACAGCCCGATCGAGTGCCCGTAGATCGGGAAGTAAAACAGGTACAGGTCCCAGGCGACGGAGATGAGGCCGCTCGCCACGATGGCGTCCCGCAGTCTCGGGTTGCGCAAGAGGTCGAACGAGCTGCCCTTTTGCCCGTCCTCCTTCGATCCGACCGCGGCCCTCGGCAGCATGCCGCCCTTGAACCAGAGCAGCAGGACGGCGACGAACGGGCACACCGCCAGCATCAGGTAGACCAGCCGGTAACCGAGATAATCGATCGAGAAGCCGGCGATCAGCGGGCCGAGGAACGAGGCAATCGAGAATCCGATCGCCAACAGGGAGTAATTGCGGGCACGGTCCTGCGGCCCGCCGAGCGCGCCGGTGATGCCCTGGGCCGGGATGAAAAAGAACTGGAACGCGGTGCCGACCACCAGCGCCATCACGTAGAGCGCCGCCACGCCGGGAAAGAAATACGGCACCAGGAGAGCCGCCATCACGCCGAACGTTCCGGCGAGCATCGGCACCCGCGGCCCGATGCGGTCCACGAGCTTGCCGACGTAGAGCGCGATCAGCATCGGGCACACCGCCCACAGCGCCATCATGACGCCGACCGTGAAGGGATCCACGCCCAGGCTCAACGCGTGCAACGGCAACGCCAACTTGGCGCCGCCAAAGCCGGCGTGGATCAGCACGCAGGTCACCACGATCAGGTATATCGCCATCGGCTCATCGCGGAACAACCAGATAATGGACGCTGAACAGTTGTTCGGCGTCCATCCAGCATTCGACCGGCTCGAATCCCGCGCCGCTCGCCAGCGCCCGAAACCCGGTCACCGAATACTTGTATGAATTCTCGGTGTGGATGGTTTCGCCGGCGCGGAAGCGGATGACATGACCGCCAATGGATACCCGCTGATCCTTGAGGCTCAACAGGTGCATCTCGATGCGCCCGGGCGGCTCGTTGTAGAAGGCCTGGTGGCGGAACGCGCCCAGATCGAAGTCCGCGCCGAGCTCGCGGTTCACCCGCGCGAGGAGATTGAGGTTGAATTCGGCCGTGACGCCCTGCCGGTCGTTGTAGGCCGCGTTCAATCGCTCGGCGTCCTTCCGGAGATCCACCCCGATCAGCAGCCCGCCGCCCGGCCCGACCAGGTGGCTGACATTGCCGAGGAAAACGCCCGCCTCGGCCGGAGTCTGGTTGCCGATGGTCGAGCCCGGGAAATAGACGATCCTGCGCCGCGAGGGAATTCCGTCGATCTCGGGCAATGCCAGCGGGCGCGAATAATCCGCGCATATCGCCACCACCGGAAGCCCCGGAAAATCGCTCGCGATACCGGCCGACGTCTCCCGGAGTTGCTCGCGCGCGATGTCGATCGGCACGTAGGCCGCGGGCTCGAGCGCTTCGAGCAGCAAGCGCGTCTTGTGCCCGCTGCCGCAGCCGTACTCGATCACCATGCAGCCCGGCCCGAGGCGCCGCGCCATCGCGCCGGCCCGGTCCCGCATCAGTCGGGACTCGGCGCGCGTCAGGTAATATTCCGGCGCCTGGCAGATCGCCTCGAACAACAGGCAGCCGCGCTCGTCATAGAAATACTTGGGGGGAAGCGCCTTGCGCGGAAGCGCGAGGCCGCGGACCACATCGTCGAGAAAGCTGCCGGTGTCGGGAAGCCGGTCATGAAACGAAAAAGAAGCGGAGAATCGTCGCAAGCGCGCAGGTCTCTTGAGACGCGCCCCGGTCATGAGCGCTGATTATGCTGGGGGAGGACCGTATTGCCGCGGTTGCGGAGTCAGCCCGCCGGCAGGCGCAAGGATTGACTCTCGATCCACTTCTTGATGCGGTTGGCGTCGCCGATGCGGGTCAACTTGCCCCACGAGTCGAGCAGCACGATGATGACCGGTGTGGTAGCGATCTTCGCCTGCAGCACCAGGCAGCGCCCGGCCTCGCTGATGTAGCCGGTTTTCGACAGGCCGATCTCCCAGTCCGAGCTGCTGACCAGCCGGTTGGAATTGGCATAGTCCAGCCGCCTGCCTTTTCCGATCTCGACGGTGTACTTGGAATCGGTGGTGTACTCGCGGATCAGCGGCTGCTGGTAGGCAGCGCCCACCAGCCGGGCAAGATCCTGCGCGGTCGACACGTTCTCGCTCGACAAGCCGGTCCCGTCCACGAACCGGGTGCGCCACATGCCCAGCTCGACCGCTTTTTGGTTCATTGCGGCCACGAAGGCGTGGCTGCCGCCAGGGTAGGCCCGGGTGAGCGCTGCGGCTGCGCGGTTCTCGGATGACATCAGCGCCAGCCTCAGCAAGTCGCTGCGCGTGAGCTCGGCGCCAGGCTTCAACCGGGAGCGCGTGCCCTTGATCCCGTCCTTGTCCTCGGAGCTGATCGTGACGCGCTCATCGAGCGGCAGGCCGGACTCCACCACCACCAGAGCGGTCATCAGTTTGGTGATGGAGGCGATCGGGACGACCGTCTCGACGTTCTTGGCGAAGAGCACCCGATGCCCGCCCTGTTCCACCACCATGGCCGAGGAGGATTTGAGGTTCAGTGCACCGGATTTGGCAACCGTGGCCGCATCGGCAGCCTGAACCCCGGACTGTACGGCCGGCATCAGTCCCGCAATCAAACCCATGGCAAGGAACCGCAGTTTCAAATCCCCCCCTCCGCCAGGCAGTCCGCGCAACAGCTTGCGGCGCCTTCAGTAGCTGAATTAGCCTATAAAATACAGGGTTGGAGCGGACTTTTCAACCAGTTTTACAACTGAGGCAAGTTCCAGGGGACGGGAACAATGGGCAAAAAAATCTCCGCTCGGGACAAAGTGGGCCGTCCCGGCGGAGCTAAAGAGGCCATGCAACTACCCGCTCAGCACAGATAATCGCTACTGCTTGGCCTCCGAGGAGGAAAGACGAAACCAGCTGCAATTCCGTGCGGGAGTCTCAGCTGAGCGACCCGCATGAGCGAGTTGAGAATAGTCCGCGGGGCTTACGGGAAACTTACAGGTTCGGCCGTATTGAGCAGATGTGAATTAATACCGCAGTAGCATCGGGTGAAGCCCGGGGAGCCTGAAGTCTGGGCTGCCGGAGGCTGAGATAGACTATCCGGGCAACCCCTGCCCATCGGCGGGCAGGAAATACCGTCTGGTTACCGCTTACCGCTCACTGCTCGCCACTACACAGTATGCGCATCCTGATTGCCGAAGACGACCCGGTACTGGCTGACGGACTGACGCGCTCGCTGCGTGCCTCCGACTACGCGGTGGATTGCGTCAGCAACGGTAGCGAAGCCGATCACGTGCTCGCGACCCAGAATTACGACCTGGTCATCCTCGACCTGGGGCTGCCCAAGCTGGATGGCTTCGAGATCCTGCGGCGGCTGCGCCGGCGCAGCTCGCGGGCGCCGGTGCTGGTGCTGACCGCCCGCGACACCCTCGATGACCGCGTCAAGGGGCTCGATCTCGGGGCCGACGACTATCTCACCAAGCCATTCGACCTGCCGGAACTCGAGGCGCGCGTGCGGGCGCTTATCCGTCGCGGGCAATCGGGCGGAAGCTCGCTGGTCACGCACGGCGCGCTCACGCTCGACACCGTCGGGCGGCGCGCTACGTTGAACGGCGAGCCGCTCGAGCTCTCGGCGCGGGAACTCGGGGTGCTGGAGGTGCTGATGCTGCGCAGCGGCCGGGTCGTGAACAAGGAGCAACTCACCGAGCAGCTCTACGGCTGGGACGAGGAAGTCGGCGCCAACGCGATCGAAGTCTACGTGCACCGCCTGCGTAAAAAACTCGAGCCGGTCGGCGTCACCATTCGCACCATCCGCGGCCTGGGCTACCTGCTTGAAAAACCACCGCATGGCTGAAATCGTAACGGCGCAGCGCGCGTTTCATCGTGTCAGGGACTCCCAGACCAAGACCCTGCGCCGGCAGCTGCTCGTGTGGCTGGCGGCGCCGCTGGTCGCGCTGTGGTCGATCAGCGGGGTGGTGGATTACGACATCGCCAAGCGCTTCGTGAACCTGGCCTACGATCGCGCGCTGCTTGAAGCGGCGCTCGACATCGGCCGCAACATCAAGCAGATCGACAACCAGATCTACGTCGATCTGCCGGAGGTGGCGGTGCAGATGCTGGAGACCCGCGAGTCCGGCCGCCTGCATTTTCTCGTCACCGGGCCCGGCGGCGAGTACATCAGCGGCAGCCACGAGCTGCCGTCCCCGCCGGATGACAGCACCGACCGCGTTCGTTACTACGACGACGAGTTCAGCGGTCGCGAAATTCGCCTGGTTGCTCTCCGCCATCCGGTCAATCCGGGATCGGGACAGGGCGCTGTCCTGATCCGGGTCGGCGAGCGCCTCACCGAGCGCGCCGAGTCGGCGCGGCAGCTCCTCTTCCGCATCATGGTGCCGCAGGCGCTGCTGATCTTCGTTGCCGCGTTCCTCGTCTGGTACGCGGTGGGACGCGGATTGAGGCCGCTTGCCAGCCTGCAGCGAGAGTTGGCGGCCCGTTCGCACCGGGACCTCTCTCCGCTGCCGGAGCAGCAGGTGCCGGAAGAAGTGCGTCCGCTGATACACGCCATGAACGAGCTTCTGGGCCGCCTCAGCGAGGCGCTCGAATCGAGGCAGCGTTTCGTGGCGGATGCGGCCCACCAGCTGCGCACGCCGGTCGCCGGCATCAAGACCCAGACCGAGCTCGCGCTGCGGCAGGCGCGGACCGAGGACGTGCAGGCGACGCTCAAGCAGTTGCACACCGCGACGGAGCAGGCGAGCCGCCTCGTCAACCAGTTGCTCTCGCTGGCCCGCGCCGAGCCAGGCGCCGGGCGCGTCCAGCACTCGGAGCCGCTCGACCTGGTGGCGCTGGCCCGGGACACCGCCACCGAGTGGGTGCCGCAGGCGCTCGCCCGCAACATCGATCTCGGCTTCGACAGCCCGCTGCCCAATGCGCGCATCGAGGGCGATCGCTTCATGCTGCGGGAAATGCTCAACAACCTTCTCGACAACGCGGTCCGCTACACCCAGCCGGGGGGACAGGTTACGGTGCGCGTCACGCTGGAGCCGCCCGGTGTGGTGTTGAGCGTGGAGGACAACGGCCCCGGCATCCCTGAAACGGAGCGGACGCGGGTGTTCGAGCGTTTCTACCGCGTCCTGGGCACCGGCGCGGAGGGTTGCGGGCTGGGGCTCGCCATCGTGCGCGAGATTGCGCTCTCCCACGGGGGAGATGCCAGTCTCGCAAGCGGCGCCCACGACACCGGCACGCAAGTGCGGGTCGTCTTTCCCCGCGCAGCCTGAGCGGCCGTCAGCCGCCCGTCGTCACCGGTGAAGTTGCAGCCGCAGCCTTCTCGCGTTCCGCTTCTTCCTGCTGCTGCAGGGCCCACATTTGAGCGTAGGCGGCGCCGCGCTCGAGGAGCTCCCGGTGGGTGCCGCGCTCGATGATGCGGCCATGGTCCATGACCAGTATCTGGTCCGCATCCATCACGGTGGACAGGCGGTGGGCAATGACGAGCGTGGTATGCCCCCGCGCGATGCGGTTCAGCTCGGCCTGGATCGACTGCTCCGACTTCGAGTCGAGCGCAGAGGTCGCTTCGTCGAAAATGAGGATGCGCGGATGCTTGAGGATGGCGCGGGCAATGGCCACGCGCTGTTTCTCGCCCCCGGAGAGCTTCAGGCCGCGCTCCCCCACCTTCGCTTCGTAGCCATCCGGCAGGCTCTCGATGAAATCGTGGATGTGCGCCGCCTGCGCCGCGGCGATCACCTCCCCGTGCGCGGCATCGGGCCTGCCGTAGCGGATGTTGTAATAGATCGTGTCGTTGAACAGCACCGTGTCCTGCGGCACGATGCCGATGGCGGCACGCAGGCTGGATTGGGTGACTTCCCGGATATCCGCGTCATTGATGCGGATCGCGCCCCCGTTCACGTCGTAGAAGCGGTAGAGCAGCCGCGCGAGCGTGGACTTGCCCGCGCCGCTCGAGCCCACCACCGCGACCTTGTGCCCCGTCGGCACGTCGAACGACACCTCGTGCAGGATCGGCCGCTTGGCATCGTAGCTGAAGCTGACGCGGTCGAAGCGGATCATCGCGCCGCCCGCCGGCAGCGGCGAAGCGCCCGGGCGGTCCTCGATCTCGCGGTTCTCGTCGAGCAGGCGGAACATGCGGTCCATGTCGATGCGCGCCTGCTTGATCTCGCGGTAGACCATGCCGAGAAAGTTAAGCGGGATGTAGAGCTGGATCAGCAGGCCGTTGATCAGCACCAGGTCGCCGAGCGTGAGCGCCCCGGCGACGACGCCGTCCGCCGCGAGCATCATCAGCACGGTCACGGCAACGGCGATGATGCAGCTCTGCCCGACGTTGAGCAAGCCGAGCGAAGCCTCGCTCTTGACCGCGGCGGCCTCGTAGCGCCTCAGGTTCTCGTCGTAGCGCCGCGCCTCGTAATCCTCGTTGTTGAAATACTTGACCGTCTCGTAGTTGAGCAGGCTGTCGATGGCGCGCGTATTGGCGTGCGAGTCGAGCTCGTTGGCCTGGCGGCGGATGCCAATGCGCCACTCGGAGACGGCGAAGGTGAACGCGATGTAGCACGTCACGGCGAAGAACGTCACCGCCACGAAGCGCCAGTCAAACTTGGCAAACAGCACCGCCGCGACCAGCGCGAACTCGAGGATCACCGGCACGATCGAGAACAGCATGTAGGAGAGCAGCGTGGAGACGCCGTTGGTGCCGCGCTCGATGTCGCGTGACACGCCCCCGGTCTGGCGCTCGAGGTGAAAGCGCAGCGACAGGCTGTGCAGGTGGCGGAACACCGAGAGCGCGAGGCGGCGGATGGCGCGCTGGGTCACCGGCACGAACACGATGTCGCGCAGCTCCGCGAACAGCGTCGTCGACAGCCGCAGCAGGCCGTAGGCGGCAAGCAGCGCGAACGGCGCCGCCACCGCGGCGCGCGCGGGGTCGAGGCCGTCCACGACCTCCTTCAGGATCAGCGGCACGCCCACGTTGGCGAACTTGGCGGTAATGAGGCAAACGACCGCGAAGGCGACGCGCCAGCGGTATTCCAACAGGTAGGGCAGCAGCATCGGCACCACCCGCCACTCACGGCGGCGCGGCGCATCGGCGCCTTGCGTCAGGGCAGTCGGCAATGCTGGGTGGTGCAGGCTCATGCGCGGGGAATCAGGGATGAGGGCAAGGCGCTGTTCCAGGTTCAAGGTTCAAAGTTCAAGGTTGCAGCTCCGAGCCTCGCCATGCGACTTTGAACTTTGAACTCGGAACTTTGAACAATAATTTCGTCACCGGTCACGAGTCACTGGTTACGCTTCATCGGAACAGGATCGTAACATGGCTGATGAAGCGTGACATGATGGGCCGTGACGTGGTGCATCGTGACATGCTGGTGCGTGACAGGGTGAGCACGTCAAGACAGTCTGTTTCAACAATCGCCTTACCGCGTCACGCGTTTCCACGTCACGCTTGATCATGTCACGCCCCACCGCGTCACGTCTTCTCTAAGTAAACTCCTCCGCCCTGCCATAAGCAAACAAGCCGGTCAGCAAGCGCGCGAGACCGTAGCTCACCCAGGTGGCCGTGCGCAGCGTGTAGGGTTGCTCCTTCCAGTTCTCGCGCTTCAACTGCGTCGCGCCCACTGCCATCGCCTTCAACAGGCTCGACCGCAGTTCGCCGGCGAAGCCGTCGTCCTGGATCACCACGTTCGCCTCGCGCGCGAGCAGCAGGCTGAAGGGGTCGATGTTGGAGGAGCCCACCGTCGCCCAGTGGCGGTCGATCACGGCGACTTTGGCGTGCAGGAAGCTCTTGTGATACTCGTGGATCTCGATGCCGGCGTCGAGAAACGAGCCGTAGAGCGCGCGCGAGGCGTAGTGGAGCAGCACATACTCCACCCGCCCCTGCAGCAGCAGCGCGACGCGCACGCCGCGCGCGGCGGCGGCCGTCAGCGCGCGCCGGAAGCTCTGGCCCGGGAAGAAATAGGAATTGGCGATGAGGATTTCGCTGCGGGCGCTCCCGATCGCCGCGAGGTACGCCTCCTCGATGTCGCGGCGGTGACGAAAATTGTCGCGCGCGACGAAGGCCGCGCGCTGCTCGCCGCGGGGAACGGTGAAGGGCCCCAGTTCGCGCAACTGCGGCCAGCCTTTCCTCAACTGGCTCGCCGTGACCAGCGCCCACAGCCGCTTCACCACCGGATGGATCCTCGTCACCAGCGGGCCCTCGATGCGCACCGCGTAATCGTAGCGTGGCGGTATCTTGCCGGGCGCGTTCATGTCGTCTATGACGTTGATACCGCCGACAAATGCAACGTGCGCGTCCACCACGGCGATCTTGCGGTGCAAGCGCCGCAGCCGCGCCCGCTTGAGGGTCCACGGCGAGATTTGCGGCCGGTAGACGAGGAATCGCACGCCGGCCGTCTTCAACTCCGCGATCAGCTCCGGATCGAGGTCCTTCGAGCCAAAACCGTCCACCATGACATAGGCCGCAACACCGCGCCGGGCCGCGCGCATGAGAGCATCGGCGACGGCACGGCCAGTCACATCATTCTCGAAGATATAGGTTTCGAGATGGATTTCGCGGCGGGCCGAATTGAATTCCGCCATCAGCGCGGGAAAATACTGCGTGCCGCTCTCGAGCAGCGTGATGCGGTTGCCATCGATGAATTCCGTCATAGCGGCAGCAGCGTCGCGGTGAGGGCTGCGTGGTCGGAAACATGCGCCCACGCGCGGCCGTGGTGGACGCGGGCGGTTGGCACCTTGAAGCCGCGCACGTAAATGCGGTCGAGCGACATCACCGGCAGCGCCGCCGGAAAGGTGCGCGCGGGCCGGCCGCGCACCAGCTCGAACACCTCGTAGAGATTTAACGGCTGCGCCAGCTCCCGGGTCGCGCGATGGCGCCAGTCGTTGAAATCGCCGGCTACGACCAGCGGCGCATCCGGCGGCACCAGCCGCTCGATCCTCTGGCGCAGCTTCTCCAGCTGGCGGCTGCGCTCGTGATCCCGCAGGCCGAGATGCACGCACACGCAATGCAGGGGCTCGGGCCAGCCGGGGACGCGGATCTCGCAATGCAGCAGCCCGCGGCTCTCGAAGCGATGGGCGGACACGTCCTCGTTGTCCCAGCTCACGATCGGAAATCGCGACAGCAGCGCGTTGCCGTGATGGCCGGCGTCGTAGACCGAATTCCTGCCATAGGCACAATCGTTCCAGACCTTGTCGGCAAGGAACTCGTACTGGGGAGCGGCCGGCCAGTTCGTGTAGCGCCGGGCATGGTGCTCGTGATGGCCGTGCACTTCCTGCAGGAACACGATGTCGGCATCGAGCGCACGCAGCTTCTCGCGCAGGTCGTGTATCGTCAGCCGCCGGTTGAGGAGCGGCGTGACGGACAGTCCCTTGTGGATGTTGTAGGTCGCTACCCGCAGCTCGCGCATCGTCATGAATACAGTGAGTCGTGAATCGTGATTCGTGAATCGTGCCCCGTAGCCGATCCGCCGCTCCCACGACGGGAAAGGGAGAAATGATCCATAAGCCTACTCACCCATTATGGCTTCTTGAGCGTGAAATAGCGCTCAAGAAGCCATGGGTCGTCGAAGTGGCGCCGCCCGACGAAGGCCGTGGCATGCCGCCCCCACTGCCGCATCGCGCCGGGCTCGGGCACGCCCATCGGCCAGAACAACCAGCGTTCGCCGCGCTCGGTGCCCGGCACGATGCCGTCCGGGCGAAAGAGGCTGCGGCGGCCGCCACCCGGGAGCGGCAACGAGCGCAGGCTGTCGTCTTCCTCAAAACGATATTCCGCGGCGCCGTGCGCCGTGCCGTCCCGCACGGTGACCCGCTGCAGATAATGCGTGCCCGATTCGAGCCGCAATTCCACGCGTGCGCCCGGTCCGATGCGCGCGAGCGTCTGCGGAACGAACACGGTTTCATCCAGTGTATCGGGTTGTGCTTTCAGAACAGCCCGCGCGGTCGGGAAAAACAGGTGATAGCAGCCGCACGGGTGGATCGCATCGTAAACCCATGGCGCGCCGTCCGGCGCGAGCGTGACGCGCCACAACAGGCCGTCGAGATGCCCGCCCAGGATGTCCCATCCGGCGCCCTTCGGGCGCTCGGGAAACCACAGCCAGTAATTGAGTTGCAGCAGCGCCTGCCCCTGATAGCGCGCGTAAGAAGTCCGGCGATAGACCACCGGTATTTGCGAGACGATATGCGGCATGGCGTCCTCGCGCCACCCGAGTTCACCGGGCCGGTCCGCATCGCCCGCCGTATCCACGACGAACACGGGAGCGAACATCCTGAATAGGGCTTCGAGATCCGCGCCGCGCAGATCGGGAATACCCAGCGCGTTGGCCGGAGCGCGCCCCGGAAGCGCGGCGATCTCCGTGGCGGAAAGACGGCCTAGCGGCGGGACGTAGGTTTTCAACTCACCCGACACCGGCACTGCGGAAAGCGGCTGCGTGAACGAATCGCGCACTTCCGCCTGCCATTTGCGCACCCCGCTTGCGAAAGGGATGCGCGTGAGCCAGTACAGCCCCGCCACCCGCTGCCCTGCCGAGTAATCGTCCGGCACGACGGCTGCGGCCCTGAGGAGAGAGCGCCGTTCCGGGTCGGCGTAATCAGCAGCCGCGAGTCGAGCGGTGCAATCCGCCAGTGCCGGCGCGACCCAGGCTCGCTCACGCGCGATGTCCCACAATGCGTGACCGAGCGCTTCGGCCTCGCGCGCGGGCAGGTTGGCGATCTCGAGGGAGCGGGCCTGGCTGCCCAATGCAACCATGCGGTTCATCCACTCTGCAAACTGCGCGTCGCTCAGGTTCTCGCCGGCGTAGCTCGCCAGGAAACGGTCGACACGCAAGTACGGAAACCCTTCGACGCGCGCCGCCATACCGTCCCCGACGCCCGCGCTGGCCACCGCCCGGTCCACGCGCCGGAACACTTCCCGGCATTCCGCCTCCGGCCCGGCAATGTCATCCTGGCGCGGCGCACTGGCACAGCCTGCGAACAACGACAGCAACAGTAATGCGGACAATCCGGTGAAACGCACGAATCCAGTCGCCGCATGCCGTTTTGTATTCATCGCGGCGCTTCTGCGCCGCGATGCCGGCGCTCGATCTCGTCCACCAGGGCGCGAAAGGTCGTCTCGATGTTGTGCTTCAACACCAGGGTGCCAATGAGCGGCGGGATGTAGAAATCCGGGACCATGCGCCCCGTGTAACGCAGCAGCACGCGCCCCTGCCCCGTCTCCAGCCGGTAGGCGCTTTGCAGCTCCCGGAAGTTCCCGGCAATCGCGCGCGAATCGATGCGCTCGTAGGGGTGCTCGATGATGGCGAGCCGCACGTCAACGGGGAAACTCACGAACAGGAACCGCGCCCGCCCTTTCTGCTCCACCTGGGCCTGGTTGCCCTCGCGCGAAACCACGCGACTCACCTGCACGTCGGGAATGAACTCGGCAAAACGGCCGTAGTCGGTCAACACCTGCCAGGTGCGGGCGATGGATCCATCGAACTCGGCGCTGGCGTCCACCTGCAGCGCGTTGCCGCTGCGCGTGACGTGAACCGCGACGTCCGCTGCCCGCGCAGGCGAAAGCGCCGCGATCAACACCAGCAGGATCAGGCACGCGATGGGCCTCACAGCCCCCAGCCTGAAGGAATTTGTCGGAAGAGAATCCGGCAAATTCCTCAGGAGACGGCGAGCATCCGGTCGAGGGCGATCCGGGCGGGCTCTGCCTCGTGCTTCGGCACCTTGATCTGGTTGACCACCTTGCCGGCCACCAGGTTCTCCAGCGCCCAGGCGAAGTGCTGGGGGTCGATGCGCGCCATGGTCGAGCACATGCAGACGGTGGGCGCCATGAATTGCACCAGCTTGCCCTGGGACTTGAACTGCTCCGCGATGCGGTTAACGAGGTTCAGCTCGGTGCCGACGAGCCAGCGCGTGCCCGGGGAACTCGACGCGACGGTCTTGATGATGAAATCGGTGGAGCCGACGTAGTCCGAGAGTTTGCACACATCGAACTTGCACTCCGGGTGCGAGATCACCATGCCCGACGGGTTCTTCTCGCGCCAGCGCAGGATGTGCTGCGGCTGGAACATCTGGTGCACCGAGCAGTGCCCCTTCCACAGCAGGATCTTCGCCATCTTGATCTGCTGCGGGGTCAGGCCGCCCAGTTCTTCGTCCGGGTCCCACACCAGCATCTCGGCGAGCGGGATGTTCATGAGGTAGCCGGTCCAGCGCCCCAGGTGCTGGTCCGGGAAGAACAGCACCTTCTCGCGGCGCGCGAACGACCAGTCGAGGATGCCCCGCGCGTTGGAAGACGTGCAGACGATGCCGCCGTGCTCGCCGCAGAACGCTTTCAGGTCCGCTGCCGAATTGATATAGGTCACCGGCGTGACGTGCTGGTCGGGGTCGAGCACGGTGGCGATCTCGCGCCAGGCGCGCTCGACCTTGGCGAGACTGGCCATGTCCGCCATCGAGCAGCCCGCGCCGAGGTCGGGCAGGATCGTCGCCTGGCGCGGCTTGGACAGTATGTCCGCGACCTCCGCCATGAAATGCACGCCGCAGAACACGATGTACTCGGCGTCGGTTTGGGACGCGAGCCTCGAGAGCTGCAGCGAGTCGCCCGTGAGGTCGGCGTACTTGTAGACGTCGGCGCGCTGGTAGTGGTGGCCGAGGATCACGGCCCTGCCCCCGAGCGCGGCGCGCGCGGCGCGAATGCGCTCGTCGCACGCCTCGTCGGCAAGCGGCTTGAAACGATCGAACAGCAGAGTCGCAGTTTCCATTCCTTCACCACACCATGAGAGAAAACCTGCTCATTATTATATATGACAAGAATTCGCCGTATTAGTGCGGCGAATTCTTAAAGAGTCCGTATTTTGGTCAGGGTCTTGTTATGCCGGACGTGACGCGCTGCGGCAATTCGCGTATCGCCTCGGCATTGCTCCAGGAAAACACTTTCTCCGCCGCCGCCCGCCACGGCAGCCACTCGTAGCGCAAATGCTCCCTCGGCTCGATGCGGAGCTCGAGCGGTCGCGGCAGGAGCAGGCCGAACACGTGCTCGGTGTTGTGCGTGACGCCGGGCGCATAGCGATTGCGCCAGTTTTGGTAAATCTCGTAGCGGTTCTGCTTGCGCCAGTCGGCGAGATCAAAGCGCTGCGCATCCAGCCCGGTTTCCTCCTTCAGCTCGCGCGCCGCGGTATCCAACAGCGACTCGCCCTCGTCCTGGCTGCCCGTCACCGACTGCCAGAAACCCGGCCGGTCGGCGCGCTCGAGCAGCAGGACGTCGAGGGCCGGGGTATGCACCACCACTAGTACTGATATCGGAATCTTATAGGTCATGCAAGAGTGACTCGTTTCTCGTTTCTCGTTCTTCGTCTCTTCTTTTTACCGCATTTTCTTCTGCGGAAGGACGAGAAACGAGCGACGAGCAGCGAGTCACGCTTCTCCTGTTCAGCGCAATGTCGGCAGGCCAAGACCTCGCGCGCTGGCGCGGTCCACGACAACGAGGAAAACCCGCCCGCTGCTTCCCCAGTATCTGGCTGCGTCCTGCAGGATTTCAAGAGCGGTGTTTGCCACGGCGGGTGCGCGCCGAGCCAGTTCTTCCCCGCGGCGCCAGTGCACGACGGCGCCCGGCGACCCGCTCCCGGCCAGCTCCAGCAGGCACTCGTGCAGCGCGTCCCAGTTGTTGCCGAAGTAATCCGGCAACGTGAATACCGCGGCGCAACGCTGCAGGAAGGCGTCGCGATCGCGCACGCCGGCGAGGTCGAGATCGTAGCAGGCGATTCCCGCGCGCTTCGCCGCCGCTCGCAACGGCCCCAGCAATCGCGGCGCGGCGTGCACGCCCGAACGGCCGGAGCGGAGGATCTTGTCGTATCTCATTCAGTGACTCGTTTCTCGTTCCTCGTTTCTCGTTTTCCTTCGTTATGCTGCCATCGTCGACCAACTATCAACCAGTAACGAGAAACGAGTAACGGATCAAGGTTCCTTGACGCGCTTGAAGCTGTTGTAGTGATCGTCAGTGTAGTAAAGCTCGCCGCCGCGGCCGGCCACGATGCGCCGCGCGCCGCGGTTTTTCACGCCCGGTGTCCTGACCGTGTACTCGCGATAATAGCCGCGCGACTGCGGCGGCAGCCGCTTCTCGAAGTTGCCGAAAACGACCCCGTCGCGCTCGTGGGGAAACGGCCCTCCCTGGCGTATCAGCACGATCGTCTCGCGCGCCTGCGCCGGCAGTACGGCAACCTCGATCTCCTGCACTACCGGCTTGCCCGGCGCTTCCCCGCGAGCGATTGCCGGAGCCGGAAGGCACAGCAGCCCCGCCAGCGCGGCCGCCAGCACACTGCTCAACGCCCATAATCCCCGGCCAGTCACCAGTTACACGAGTCGCGTTTCATCAAGTACCGGGCTTCTGCTGCGCTTTCTTTATCCGCAGCAGTATTTCATCGGCTTCGGCGTTACGATCCTGCCCCTGGTAGAGCTTGGCCAGGTTTCCCAGCATCGTGATCAGATCGGGGTTGCGCGGCCCGAGCGCCTTTTCCGTAATGCCAATCGCGCGCCGGTAGAGTGGCTCGGCCTCGGCATAGCGGTTTTGCAGCCGGTAGAGATCGGCCAGGTTATGCAGCACCGTTGCGACGCGGGGATGATCGACGCCGAACGCCTGTTCCCGGATCGCGATCGAGCGCTGGTACAGCGGTTCGGCCTCGAAATAGCGGCTTTGCGCCACGTACGCCAGCGCGAGGTTGTTCAGCAGTGTCGCCACGTTGGGATGATTCGGGCCCAGCTTCAATTCGTCGATCGCAAGCGCGCGCTGGTAGAGCGGAATGGCGAGGACGTTGCGGCCCTGTTCGCGGTAGAGCTCGCCCAGGTTGTTCAGCGTCGTCGCCACCGCGATGTGATCCGGGCCCAGGGCCTTCTCCTGGACCGCGAGCAGGCGCTTCAGCGCCGGCTCGGCATAGGCGTGTTGCCCCTGCTCCATGTACATCTGGGCAAAGTCGTTCAGCTGCAATGCCAGGTACGGGTGCTGCTCGCCATGGATTTTCGCGGTCAGGGCGATCGCCTGCTTGTAGTAGGACTCGGCGTCGGCATAACGCCCCTGCTGGTGATAGGCGACAGCAAGGCGATAGAGCGAGATGGCGTAACGGGGATCCTGGCCGCCGAAAGAGGAATTGGCCTCGCGCACGGCGGCCTCGAAGCGGATGCCCGCACCGCGATAGTCCCCGGTGGTCACCGAGGTCATGCCGGCATCCATGTGCTCCTTCCATTCTTTTTCCCCCGCAAACGCGGGGGAAAAAGAAAACAGGACACCGGCAAATACGAGGGGCAGCACTGACTTCATGTCTTGGCGGCCTGGCGATTCATTTTCCGTGAATTCCCTTGCATGCCGGCGTTCAAACTTTTCTTGCTTTTCTTGGCAGGCTTGGCGGCTTGGCGGTTAATTTTCGGTTCTCTCGGCGGCTTGGCGGTTATTATTTAGCGGGTTCCTGCTGCCGCAGGCGGATGTGGAGCTCCCGCAACTGCTTCTCGTCCACCGGGCTCGGCGCGCGCGTGAGCAGGCACTGCGCCCGCTGCGTCTTGGGAAACGCGATCACGTCGCGGATCGACTCCGCGCCCGCCATCAGCGTCACGATGCGGTCGAGCCCGAACGCGATGCCGCCGTGCGGCGGCGCGCCGTATTGCAGCGCGTCGAGCAGGAAGCCGAACTTGGCCTGGGCCTCTTCCGCCCCGATGTTGAGCGCGCGGAATACTTTCTGCTGCACGTCGGCGCGGTGGATCCGGACCGAGCCGCCGCCGATCTCCCAGCCGTTCAGCACCATGTCGTGCGCCTTGGCGCGCGCGTGCCCCGGGTCCGACTCGAGCCGATCCTCGTGGCCGTCGGCGGGCGAGGTGAACGGATGATGCATCGCATTCCAGCGCTTTTCCTCCTCGTCCCACTCGAACATCGGGAAGTCGAGCACCCACAGCGGGCGCCAGCCCGGCTGCGCCAGACCGCGCTCGTGCCCGATCCTGGCGCGCAGCGCGCCGAGCGCCTCGTTCACGACCTTGGCCTTGTCCGCGCCGAAGAAAATGAGATCGCCGTTCGCGGCGCCCGAACGCTCGATGGCGGCCTTGAGAGCCGTTTCCGACAGGTTCTTGACGATGGGCGATTGCAACCCGGCCTCGTTCAACTGGGCTGCGTCGTTGACCTTGATGTAGGCAAGCCCCCTGGCGCCGTAGATTTTCACGAACTCGGTGTAGGCGTCGATCTCGCCGCGCGTCAGCGCAGCCCCGCCCGGCACCCGCAGCCCGGCTACGCGCCCGCCCGGAGTGTTGGCGGGTCCGGAGAAGACCTTGAAGGCGACGCTTTTCATCACGTCGGTCAGCTCGGTCAGCTCGAGCGGCACGCGCAGATCGGGTTTGTCGGAGCCGTAACGGCGCATCGCCTCGTCGTACGAGAGCCGCGGGAAGGGATGGGGCAGCGCCACGCCGAGCACTTCCTTGAAGACGTCGCGTACCAGATCTTCCACGATGCGCATGATCTCGTCCTGGTCGAGAAAAGAAGTCTCGATGTCGATCTGGGTGAATTCGGGCTGGCGGTCGGCGCGCAGGTCCTCGTCGCGGAAGCATTTCACGATCTGGTAGTAGCGGTCGTAGCCCGCCACCATCAGCATCTGCTTGAAGAGCTGCGGCGATTGCGGCAGGGCGTAGAACTCGCCCGCATGCACGCGCGAGGGCACCAGGTAGTCGCGCGCGCCTTCCGGGGTCGAGCGCGTCAGCATCGGCGTCTCGATGTCGATGAAGCCCAGGCGATCGAGATGGTTGCGCACCGCCATCGCCGTGCGGTAGCGCAGCCGCAGGTTCTTCTGCATGGTCGGGCGGCGGAGATCGAGCACGCGGTTCTCGAGGCGCACCGTTTCCGACAGGTTGTCGTCGTCCAGCTGGAACGCCGGCGGCACCGAGGGATTGAGAATTTCGATGGTTCGCGCGAGCACCTCGATCTCACCGCTCGCGAGATCGGGGTTGACCGTTCCCGCGGGCCGCTCGCGCACCATCCCCTCCACGCGGACCACGTACTCGCCGCGCAGCCGGTCCGCTGTCTTGAAGGTCTCCGGCGCGTCCGGATCGCACACCACCTGCACCAGGCCTTCGCGGTCCCGCAGGTCGACGAAGATCACGCCGCCGTGATCGCGGCGGCGGTGCACCCAGCCGCAAAGGGTCACGGTTTGCCCGAGATGTTTGCGGCCAATCCGGCCGCAGTATTCGCTGCGCATGGGTCAGTTCTTCAGGAGAGAGTCTGCGTCCGGCGCGGTTGGGCGTCCTCATGCGGCAGCACCGGACGGGCGGCGGGCCGGCCGTTACTGGTGACGACGCCCATGGAAACGATGTACTTGAGCGCCGCCTCGACGGACAGGTCGGTTTCGATCACGTCCTCGCGCCGGACATAAAAATAGAAGCCGTTGACCGGGCTCGGCGTGGTCGGGATGAATACCGCGACGTAATCCCCGTCCAGCCGGCTCATTACCTCGACCGGCACGTTGGTCTGAAACGCGAGCGACCAGGCTTGCGGATGCGGGTAGCGCACCAGCAGCACCTTGCGGAAAGCATGGCCGGAGCCGGAAAACAACGTGTCGCTGACCTGCTTCACCCCGTGGTAGATCGTATTCACGATGGGGATGCGCGCGAGCAGGCTTTCCCAGAATTTCACCAGCCGCTGACCGATGATGTTGGCGGCCAGGACGCCCGTGGCAAACACGATCAACAGCGTCAGTATCACGCCCATACCCGGCACGTGCATGCCCAGCCAGCCCTCGGTGCGCCATTCGGCCGGCAACAGCAGCAGCGACTGGTCCATGGTGCTCACCAGCAGGTCGAGCACCCAGAGCGTGATCACCAGCGGCACCCAAATGAGGAGCCCGGTGATGAGATAACGTCGAATGAGATGCTTCTTGGACATGTCGGTACGGTCGCTACGCGGGCGCCGGCATCTGCTGCTCGCGTCGCCGCGGCGGCCGCGGCCCTTTAGCTGGCCGGGGTGGCGCCGGTGCTGCTGGAGGCGTCGGTCTTGGGTGTTTCCTTGGTGGTAGTGGAGCCTTCCGCGGGCTTCGAGCCTTCCGCAGGCTTCGCGCCTTCCGCAGACTTCGCGCCTTCCGCAGACTTCGTGCCTTCGGCAGACTTGGCCGGCTTGGCCGCCGGTTTGGCGCCGCTGCTCTTGAAATCAGTCGCGTACCAGCCAGTGCCCTTCAGCTGAAACCCAGCGGCGGTCACCATCTTGCTGAGCGCGGGCTTGCCGCACTCCGGGCAATCTTTTAACGGAGCGTCCGACATGCGCTGCAGGAATTCCTTCTGGAATCCGCACTTTTTGCAGCGATATTCGTAGATCGGCATGGTCGCACTCAATCCTGAAAAAGCATTATACCTTAACAAGTTAGCCTACGCATACCGGGATAGGAAGGCGTATCCGCCGAGGGCTGGAAAAAAGCGCCGCGGATACGCGAAGCGGTCGAACTGTACTGCAACGGGCGGCGCGGGATGAGGGAGGAGGGATGGGGGATGACCTGAAACAAAAACGCCCTTCCGAGGAAGGGCGTAACCAGAACTAAACAGACTGAACAGCAGGCCGCGGTTTGGGGATTCGGAGTTTTCCCCTCATCCCTCATCCCTAGAAAGGGATGTCGTCATCCATCTGGTCGAACGCCCCGCCGCCCTTCTTGCCGGCCGCCGGCTTGCCGCCACCTGAAGAAGCAGCCGCTGCCGGCTCGCGCGGTTCGCGCGCCATCGGCTCTGACCCACCGCTACCGCTACCGCTACTGCTGCCGCGGCTGCCCAGCAGCTGCATGCGGTCGCCCACGATTTCGGTCGTGTACTTGTCCTGACCCTCCTTATCCTGCCATTTGCGGGTGCGGATGCGGCCCTCGACGTAGACCGGCGAGCCCTTCTTGAGGTACTCGCCCGCGATCTCGGCGACCTTGCCGAACATGCTGATGCGGTGCCACTCCGTGTGCTCCTGCTGCTCGCCGCTCTTGTTCTTCCACTTCTCGGTGGTGGCGATCGAAAAATTCGTAACGGCATCCCCGCTGGGGAGGTATCGCGTCTCGGGGTCTTTCCCGAGGTTGCCGATGAGTATCACTTTGTTGACTGAAGCCATTGTTTTCCCTTCAATTAAGCGGTTAGCTATTGGCGGTTAGCGGTTAGCGGTTAGCGGTTAGCGGTTAGCGAAAAGCCAATCGCTAATCGCCCATTGCCGAGTATTCCATTCTGTTCGTCAAATCCCATGCTGTCTACTCCCGGCCGGCGCCGGCATCCGCGTCCCGGTGGCGGCCACCAGCCATATAACGAGCAGGATGGCATTAAAGATGACAATGCCCGCCGTTGACCACCGGCTGTAGAGGAATCCCCCCGCGGCGGCGCCGAAAAAAGTCCCGAAAAACTGCAGGCTGGAGAAAACGCCGATGGCCACGCCCCGCGAGTGCTCGTGCGCAATCCGCGAGACCAGCGACGGCAGGTGCGCCTCGAGCACGTTGAAAGCGGTGAAGAAAGCGAGCAGAAAAACGGCTATCGGCCAGGCGCCGCCAGTGAACCACGGCATGACGAGCTGGGAGAGCAGCAACAGGGCTATCGCCCCGACGAACGCTATTTTCAGCCGCCCGGGCCGCCCCGTGCCGAGTATCGCCGGGAGCATCAAGACGAACGAACCCGCCATCACCGGCAGATAGACCTGCCAGTGCTGGTCCACCGGCAGCCCCGAGGCACGCAGATCGAGCGGCACGGCGATGAAGAGCGCCATCAATACGGCATGCAGGACGAACACGCCGTAATAAAGGCGGGTGAGCTGGGGATCGCGCAGCACCGCCTTGAACTGTACCAGCCCGCGCACGTCGGCGCGCCGCGGCCGGGGCGGAACATCAGGCACCAGCGCGTACACCACTCCCATCGCGCCGAGCACCAGCACGCCGGTCATCGCGAAGATGCCCGGCACGCCGATCACGCGATTCAGCCATGGCGAGAGCACCAGCGAGAGCGCGAAAGTGGCGCCGATGGTGGAGCCGATCATCGCCATTGCCTTGCCGCGGTGCTCGTCGCGCGTGAGATCCGCCGTCATCGCCATGACCGCCGCGGAAATCGCCCCTGCTCCCTGCAGCATGCGCCCCAGGATCACGATGTAGATGTGGGAACCGAGCGCTGCGATGAAGCTGCCGGTGGCGAAAATCGCGAGCCCGATGTAAATAACCGGCTTTCTGCCGTAGCGGTCGGACCACCAGCCGAACGGTATCTGGAGGCTCGCCTGGGTGAGCCCGTAGACACCGATCGCGATGCCCACCAGCGTCAGGTTATCGCCCCCGGGCAGGCCCTCGGCGTAGATCGCGAATACCGGCAGGATCACGAACATGCCGAGCATGCGCAGGCCGAAAATGCTGGCGAGGCTCAGCGCCGCGCGCAGTTCGACCGGGCTCATGCGACTGCGGTCTGACATGGAGTCAATAAGAGGCTGTTTCGAAATCAACGAAACAGCTTCTGATGTAGGGGAGCATGAGGGGAATATCCCCTCATTATTGTTGTCAAACAGGTTGGGGAAAGACAGAAATCTTAGGTATATTAACAGGTTTACATTTACTCCCCCTTTGGCCACTCCACGCCCAACCCTGGTACGGATGCAAACCGCGGAGCCCGACGCCTTCCGCGGCACCGAGTTCATCCGCGTGCGCGGCGCGCGCACGCACAACCTCAAGAACATCAGCCTCGACCTGCCGCGGAACCGCCTGGTCGTGATCACCGGGCTGTCGGGCTCCGGGAAATCCTCGCTCGCGTTCGACACCCTCTACGCGGAAGGCCAGCGCCGCTACGTGGAATCGCTCTCCACTTACGCGCGGCAGTTTTTGCAACTGATGGAGAAGCCCGATGTCGACCTGATCGAAGGCCTCTCCCCCGCCATCTCGATCGAGCAGAAGGCGGCGAGCCACAACCCGCGCTCGACGGTCGGCACGGTCACCGAGATCCACGACTACCTGCGGCTGCTGTTCGCCCGCATTGGCGACCCTCACTGTCCCGAGCACAAGATCCGGCTCTCGGCGCAAAGCATCGCGCAGATGGTGGATCACGTGCTGGAACTCCCCGAGGACACGCGGCTGATGATCCTCGCGCCGCTCATCGTCGGGCGCAAGGGCGAGCAGGCGAATCTCTTCGAGGAGCTGCGCGCGCAGGGATTCGTGCGGCTGCGCGTGGACGGCGCCGTGCACGAAATCGACGAGCTGCCCAAGTTGAAGAAGAACAACAAGCACACGGTGGAAGTCGTGGTGGACCGGCTGAAGGTCCGGGCGGACGCCAAGCAGCGGCTCGCTGAATCGTTCGAAACGGCGCTGCGCCACTCCGATGGACGCGCGCTCGCCGTGGAAATGGACGGCGGGAAAGAGCACCTGTTCTCCGCGAAGTTCGCCTGCCCGGTATGCAGCTACTCGCTGCCGGAGCTCGAGCCGCGTCTCTTCTCGTTCAACAACCCGATGGGCGCCTGCCCGCGCTGCGACGGGCTCGGCAGCATCAGCTTCTTCGATCCCAGGCGGGTTGCCGCCTTCCCCGAGCTCTCGCTCGCCTCCGGGGCGATCAAGGGCTGGGACCGGCGCAACCAGTTCTACTTCCAGATGCTGCAATGTCTCGCGCAGCACTACGGCTTCGACCTCGAGACGCCGTTCGGCGAATTGCCGCAAAAGGTGCAGGAAGCGGTGATGCACGGATCGGGGGACGAGAAAATCAAGTTCCTGTACGTCGGCGAGCGCGGAACCAAGCACGTGCGCGAGCATACGTTCGAGGGCGTGATACCCAACCTGGAGCGCCGCTACAAGGAAACCGATTCGATCGTGGTGCGCGAGGAGCTCGCCAAGCACCTCAACACCCGCTCCTGCCCAGAGTGCGAGGGCACGCGCCTGCGGCGCGAGGCGCGCAACGTCACGGTGACGGACCGCGCCATCTACGAGTTGAGCGCGCTGACGCTGGCGCAAGCGAGCCGGTTTTTCGAATCCCTCACGCTGACCGGCAACAAGCAGGCCATAGCGGAAAAAATCGTGAAGGAAATCGTAACCCGCATCACCTTCCTCAACAACGTCGGCCTCGACTACCTCTCGCTCGACCGCGCCGCGGACACGCTCTCGGGCGGCGAGTCGCAGCGCATCCGGCTCGCGAGCCAGATCGGCTCGGGGCTGACCGGCGTAATGTACGTGCTCGACGAGCCCTCGATCGGGCTTCACCAGCGCGACAACGCGCGGCTGCTGGCGACCTTGAAGCGCCTGCGCGACACCGGCAACACGGTCATCGTGGTCGAGCACGACGCGGAGGCGATCCGGCACGCCGATCACGTCATCGACATGGGCCTCGGCGCCGGTGTCCATGGCGGATGCGTGATAGCGCAGGGCACGCCGCAGGAGATCGAGAAGCACCCCGAGTCGCTCACCGGCCAGTACTTGTCCGGCCGCCGCCGCATCGAGGTGCCGGCGCTGCGCCACCGCGTGAACCCCAAGCGGCAGTTGACGATCCACGGCGCGAGCGGCAATAACCTGAAGGGCATCAACGTGAGCCTGCCGGTGGGCCTCCTCGTGTGCGTGACCGGCGTGTCGGGTTCCGGCAAATCCACGCTCATCAACGACACGCTCCATGCGGCGGTGGCGCGCACCTTGAACGGAGCCTCGGTCGAGCCCGCGCCGTTCGAGCAAATCAGCGGCATCGAGCTCTTCGACAAGGTGGTGAGCGTGGACCAGAGCCCGATCGGCCGCACGCCGCGCTCCAATCCCGC
>CAZFRR010000170.1:0-8350 GCA_964521405.1 uncultured Streptomycetaceae bacterium
GAAGGGCACCTGGGTCCGGCCCGACGGCGGCTACGTGATCCTGATCAAGAGCGCCGGCCAGAACGGGCAACTCGACGCGATGTACTACAACCCCAATCCGCTTCCCTTCGCCAAGGCGCAGGCATCGCGGAAAGGCGCGACGCTCAGCGCTTTCTTCGAATTGCAGGCGGGCGGCTACGCGGGTTCGACCTACGAGCTCGTCTACGATGCTGCGAGCGATCGACTGAAGGGAACCTACTATCAGGCCGTGGCGAAGCAGAAGTTCGAGGTCTACTTCGCGCGTAAATAAGCAGATAAAGGCCTGATACCGTGGACTGTGCAGGCGGGCAGGGCTATTCCAGCACCTCCACGGTGCAGCCTGGCATGCGGCGGAAATCGGCCGCGTTCGTGGTCAGCACCGGAAACCCGTGGCGGATTGCTGTAGCACCGATGATTAGATCAAGCGCTCCGAGCGTCACTCCTCGTCCGAGCGAGCTGACGAGGTGCGCGTGGACGCGCGCGACTTCAAGGTCGAAAGGCAGCGGGCGAAACAACTTGAGGATTGCCTCCACGAACGCCGAGCGACGCGCCCGGCGCTGCTCCGTATTGGCGAGATGCACGCCGACGAGAAGTTCCGAGCAGGTGGCCGCCGATATAAAACCCTCGCCGTATGCACGTTTGTAGGTTGAGAAATCGACGGCGGCGGGCTCCCTCTCGAGCCTGATCAACACGCCGGTGTCGATGATCAATCCCATGCGACGGCGTCCGGACGCATTCTGGCCAGCCCGCGCTCGATGTCCAGCGCGAAAAGCTCGGCCCCGCGCGGACCCAGGCGGGGCAACGAGCGCACAAGCTCGTCGAGCCGATCCAGGGCGACACCTCCCGGCGGCGCTGCCGGCACAAGGCGTGCAACCACTTCCTTGCCGCGCACGATGTCAAATTCCATGCCCTGATAGCGCACCTGGTTCAGGAACTCCGAGAACCCACGCGCGGCGTCCGTTGCGGTAATCGTTTTGCCTGCCATCGCGATACCCCCTATGCCAATCGAGTTCATATTATCAGATAATCATGTAATACACAACTCGTTTCTGACACCTTTGTTGTGCCCGGCATGCGGGGGTGTTGTCGGATTGACAGATCGTCCTTGACAAGTCGTTTTTACATTGAAAAAAGGACTCAGGTATCCACGATGGCTTCAGCCGCCTCCCAAGCAGAGTTTCTTCCTGTTCTGGCCGCGCGGCGTGGGCAAGACCAGCCTGGGTGCACGAACAGTTTCCCGACGCGCTGTTCTTCGATATGCTTGACCGAACCAATCGAGGATAGACTCCGATGAAAAACCTGCTCATCGTGACTGCCGGAATGGAGGCAGCGACCGGCCTGGCTCTGCTGGTGTTGCCGTCGCTGGTGGCCTCGTTGCTGCTCGGCGCATCGCTCGACACGCCTTCGGCACTCGTGGTGGCTCGCGTGGCGGGGGCGGCGCTGCTCTCGCTGGGTGTCGCCTGCTGGCTGGCGCGTAACGATGAAAGGAGCCGCGCGGCGGCCGGCGTGGTCACTGCGATGCTGCTGTATAACACCGCGGCCGTTTCGGTCCTTGTTTATGCGGGCGTGGGCTTGGCCCTCTCTGGCATCGGCCTCTGGCCGGCGGTTCTGCTTCACGCTGCACTGGCGGCTTGGTGCGTTGCATGCCTTCGGACCAGGCGGGTGAACGTCGGTGATGACTCGTAAGGGGCCAGACTCGTAAGACACTACTCCGATCTGCCTGCCTTCTCGAGGTTAACCGGGGTCGTCATCATGCTTTCATTCGAGATTTTCGGGCAGTTTTGCTGTCAGCAGCCTGTCCGAAACCCAAGTCCGACAGGCTGCTAGAGGGACCGGCTGGCGCGCAGTGGGATAATCCCTATTTGCGGCGCGCTCCGCCGCTCTGACAACGATGACGGATTCGACCGCAATCCCGACCAAACGGCGCCGCCAATGGATCATCGTTGCCATTGGAGCGATCGTGCTGGTTGCGGGCTCCGTGGCGACAGTCCCATTGCTGGTCGACGCGGATGCCGTCAAGCGCGCGGTCGAGCGGCGGATTGCGGCGGTTATCGGCGGACCCGCGAGCTATGAGTCCATTTCGCTTGGCTTTCTGCCCCGGCCCCGGGTCCAACTCCGGGGCCTCACGGTGAGTGTCCCCGATACCGTGGACGGGCGCATCGCCGCGGTGGACGTCCGCATTGCGCTGCTGCCTCTCGTCACGGGTGACGTCCGACCGGTGTCGGTCCATATCCAACAGCCTGAGTTCACGGTCCACCTGTCGCCGGACAGCTCTCTGGATTGGTTCGCTGCGTACCGTGCTGCGCTCGCGCCGATCGTGGATGCACTCGCACGCGAGGCGCAGGAGATGTCGCTCGAAGTTACAGGCGGCAAGCTGGACGTCGTGCAGGGAGAGCAGCGGGTCGTCACCTTGTCGGAATTGACGGGCAGCGCCACGGTGTCGGCCGACGCGGTCGAGGCAACAGTCAACTCCGCATCGGACCGGTGGCGATCGGCGCAGGCACGGTTCAGCATCGTTCCCGGATCACTCGCGGCCACGGCCAAGCTGCAGGTCAGCGCGCTGGAGGCGGCTTCGTTCCTTGATGAGTACCTGACCGATAGCCCAGTGCGCGCGCGGCCCGGCTTGATTGACGTGAGCCTCGATGCAACGACGGATGGCCGCAGTACCGTACGCGGTACGGTCGCAGCCGGGGCTCCTCGTGTCGCGATTAACCGGGCGGATCGCACCCTCGAGCTCGGCGCCGTGGGATTCTCGATGGATTTCAGCCGCGACAATGCAGCGGTCACGCTTGCGTTAAAGGACTTCCGCGCCGGGGATCTGGTCTCCGGGGTCAGCAGCTCCCTGCGTGCCGGGGCCGATGGCTCGGCGCCGGCAGTGGAGCTGCACGTGCCCGAGCTTGACCTTCTGCGGGCGCGCAGTGCGGTCCTGGCGTTGGCCGGGGATGAAACCGCTGTGCGTGAGGGCATCGCGCCGATTTCCGCCGGCACGATGAAGAACCTGATGTTGCGTGCAACGGCGAGCGATTTCGCCTCGCTCGGGAAACTGCAGTCTCTTCAGGGAGAAACGCGGTTGGAGAACCTGGCGTTTTTTCTGCCAGAAGCGGGAATCGCGGTGAAGAGCGGAGCCGGCCGCATCGTCTTCGAAGGTGGCAAGCTCCGGGCGAGCGAGCTCACGGGTGTCACCGGGAAATCCTCGTTCAAGGACGGCGTGCTGACTGCGGGTTTCGCTCCTGCAGCGTCGCTGCAGGAGGTACGCGCGAATTTCGACGCCGATCTTGCCGAAGTCATGGCGATTGCTCGCCGCCTGCACGGTCACCGGGCCGATGCTGTGCTTTCTGAAATCGAATCGCTGCAAGGCCGCGCTTCGGGCAGCGTCACGTACGAGACGCAACGCGGGAAGCCGCATCTCGCAGTGAAAGCGGCGAAGCTCCGGGCGGGCGGTCGGCTCCGCGGCGTGCCGTTTCCGCTCGAAGTGAGCCAGGGCGAGCTGGAATACGCGGGCGAGCGCCTTGACGTGCGCGGACTCGCGGGGAGCGCGGGACGCTCGCGGTTGCAGGGTGGCAGCGCCGAAATTGTGCTGGGCACAGCGCCCGCGGTGCGCTCCGCGCGCGGCAACTTCGTGGCTGCGTTCGACGAACTTTACCCGTGGCTCTCCTCGCTGGACCGGTTGCGAAAGCCGTTGAGCGCACTCACGGCTGTGACAGGCTCCGCGGAAGTGGACCTTGCGCGATTGTCGGGGCTTTTGGCCCAACCGGATACATTCGACTTTGAGGTGGTCGTTCGCCCGAAGAATCTCCAGGTTTCGAGCGCCGCGTTGCCCGGCACACTGATACTCGCTTCGGGCGCAGTGAACGTTACCCCTCGCGCCATGCAGTTCGACCGCCTCGCGGCCTCGATCCTCGATGCGAGGGCCACCATTTCGGGCACCGCGAATGAATACGCCTCGCCTTCCCGGCGCCTGGAACTCTCCCTGGCCGACGGGGTGGCCGGTCAGAAAAGCCTGGAGTGGGCGCGCGCGCGATGGGCGCTTCCCGTCAGGGTGATGCCGCGTGCTCCGGTCGCGCTTTCCTCGGGGCGGATCGAGTGGAGCGGGGCGGCGGGCAACCCGCTGCTGGCGCAGGGCACCGCCGGACTCGCCGGCGGCGCGCAAACCGAATTCGATTTTTCCTGGCAGCCGGGCAGTCTGGATCTGCGGCGCCTGACGTTGAAGGATGCGGACAGCGATGCCGCTTTCCGGCTGAAATGGGGACCGGCAGTAGCAGAGATCGGGTTCAGCGGTCGCCTCGATCATCGCACGCTCGCCGGCATTCTCGCGGATCCGCCGCCGATGCGCGCCATGCTCCAGGGAGATTTCCGCACTGCGCTCGACCTGCGCGAGCCGCAACGTTCCACGGCCACGGGAAAACTCGAAGGCGAGGGGATCGACATCTTCGAGCGCTGGGGGTTTCCGGTGGTGATCGACCGCTTCCGGGTCGAGGCCACTGGCGAGGCCCTGCAATTGCACGATAGCAGCCTCAAGGTATCCGGGCAGGCCATCGGTCTGAGCGGCACCGCCCGGCGCGCGAAGGATACCTTCGCGATCGACTTGCGGGCGGTCGCGGATAAGCTCGACGTGCAGCGGGTCCTGGACTTGCTCCCGCGCGGCGATGCGGGCCGGAGGCCATCCGGCGGTAGTTGGGATCTTCCGGTCGGGGGCCGGGTGGCATTCTCGGCGGGGTCCTTGACCTATGGCGCTCACGTGCTGCAGCAAGTCGCCGCGATGGTTACGCTCGAGCCTAAACGCATCGTCGCCGAGGTGACGGACGCGCGGCTGTGCGGCGTCGCGATGCCGTTCACGGCCGTCCTCGTTTCCGGCCGCGTGGAGGTGAAAACGCAGTTGAAGGCGCGCGGCGCGGAACTCGGGGGGGCGTTATCCTGCTTCGCCGGAGAACACCTCGCGGTCACGGGGACCTACGATCTCGACGCGGAATTTTTCGCGAGTGGGCGCGCCGACGCGCTCCTGCAGGGGGCGCGCGGCAGCTTCCACTTTGTTGCACGCAACGGTCGTATTCAGCGGTCGGTGGCCGTCAGCCGGGCGCTGGATGTGGACGAAGTCGCTACTCGCACGCGAGCCCGCTCTAAAGAATTGATGGCGGAAGGCCTCGCCTACGAGGAAATCCAACTGGCCGGCACGCTCGACTCGGGGCGCGTGCGGCTGGAGCACGGCATTGTCGATAGCCCGGTTCTCGGCATCACGATGAGCGGAGAGATCGGGATTGCGGACCACACCGTCTCCTTGCAGGGCCTGGTGGCGCCGCTCGATAACTTCAGCCGTGTCGTGAAGCGCGTCCCGATCGTGGGCCGCGTGCTCGGCACCTCGCTTGTTGTGATCCCGGTACGCGTTACCGGAGACCTGAGAGACCCGAAGGTGCAGGTTCAGAGCGCGGCGGCGATCGGGGCGAGCCTGGTCAATCTCATGTCTGCGACCTTCAAGGCGCCGATAGAACTGCTGGATCCGTCCGCCGGCAAGGCGCCGCGCGCGCCATGATCCGCGATGCGGGATACGGGATACGGGATACGGGATACGGGATACGGGATGCGGGATTCGGGATACGGGATACGGGATACGGGATGCGGGAAAGGTGACCCTGGATGACTCTCGGTTTTGATGGCACCCCTTACCCTTCGAGCTCCGACGCGGACATCCGGTGGGACATAATGTATAAACACATCTAGACATATGGGGAGCATGCACGCATGAAGGTCACCATTGTTGATCTCAGATACCGCATGAACGATGTCTTGAAGGCGCTGGAGCGAAGCGAAGACGTCAAAATTCTTTGCCACGGGCGAGTGAAGGGTATATTGACGGCGAAGCGGCCGCGTCAGACCGGGAAAGTGGCCGAGCATGCATTCTTCAACATGCGCCGCCGCAGGGGCTCCGTCGATAGAGACATGGAGGCCCTGCGAGGCGGCCGCTATCGTGATCTTTGATACTGACATCTTTAACTGGATTCAGCGGGGAATCGCCTAGGCTGCGCGCGCGGTCGAGCGGGAGGACGAACCTGAATGTGCAATAAAGCCGAGTATGCGCGACAATTGAACCATTTCATTTGCGAGGCATAGCCATGGAACTTACTGCTGTACTTACCCCCGCCGAAGAGGGCGGGTACGTCGCGTTGAATCCCGAAACTGGCACCACCACGCAAGGCGAAATGGTCGAGGAAGCTGTCGCCAACCTGAAGGAAGCGACGGCACTCTATCTCGCCGAGTTCCCGCTGCTCGCCCCGGGACATCCAGTGGTAACCATGTTCAGTCTTCCAACTCATGCCTAAACTGCCCCGCACCTCCGGGGCAGCGATCGTCAAAGCACTTGAGCGTCTGGGATTCGTAAGAGTTCGCTAGTCCGGCAGCCACGTAATAATGCGGCGCGGGCCAAAGGGCTGCGTGGTGCCGATGCATAGCGAGGTCAAAGTCGGAACACTTGCGGGGATCTTGCGTCAAGCCGACATTTCTTCCGACGATTTCATTGATGTTGCGTGAAAATGGTGCCCAATAATCAACCACAGAAAGTCGACAACGATGCAAACCACAAGCACGCCTAGCGCTTGAGGAACGGATTGGCGACCCGTAGCTGACGATCGATGACCTGCCCGTGCTGCAAATCTTCTGAGTACAGCACCTTGGCGCCCACGATCAGCGCCGACGCAATTATCAGCGAATCATAGAAAGAGAACTTATAACGCTCTGATACCGCAAGCGCTCTGTCATGTGTTGCCACCGTGACTGGCTCTACTGTGCAAACGGCTCTTACTGTATCGAGGATTTCTCTTACATCGCCCAGCGGCATACGAAGCTTGCGCGTCGCAACGGCGGCAAATTCGTTCAAGACCTGTACGCTTATTGCGCCCCGTTCTGCGAGTAGTTGTTCGACCCGGTCCGCCTTGAGCGAGTCGTTCGACAGCAGATAAAACAGTACACTCGTGTCAAAGAACGAATCAGGAGCGCTCATTGGCTTCGAGCCGATCGAACTTGAACGTGGCGGGCAGTCGACCGCGAAACTTCCGGAGTCGCGCCAATAGTTCGCGGGTGCCGGGGGCTTTTGCCACTTGGAAAGCCTGCTTGCCCGCGATCTGAACCTCAACCTGATCGCCTTCCTTTAGTCCGAGTGCGTCGACAACGGCTGCAGGCAGCCGGACGGCCAGGCTATTACCCCATTTCGAGACTTGCATGGTTCACCTCCACCTGGATATACATTAGACATATAGTATATCATTTCAAATTTGCTGGCGCTATGAGGCTGCTCCCTTGATTGCTGCCGACGGGCCAAAAGCCGCGCTCCCATCCGTAGACCTCCCGGTTACCCGAACGTGGCACGCAAGACATTCGATCAGCCTCGTAGGGAGCGGGGACGGACTGCGTTTTCTTCCCTCTGCCCAAAGTGTCAGGAACCTTCATGGCATCCCGCATCTCGCATCCCGCATCCCGCATCCCGCATCCCGCATCTCGTATCTCGCATCCCGCATCCCGCATCCCGGCCAATTGATGGCCATTGCCCCATTTGTTATCATGTCATCACAAGTGTAATCATTGGAGATACCATGGTCAGAACACAAATCCAGATCACAGAGGAACAGGCAAAAGCCGTTAAGAGAATTGCCCTCTCGCGTCACGTATCCGTCGCTGAGCTGATACGGCGCGCCGTCGATCTCATGGTCAAGTCAAGCCCGGTCGCCGATCCTGAAGAGAGGCTGAAGCGGGCGATGGAAATCGTTGGAAAATTCCGCTCCGGAAAGCGTGATGTCGCCAAAGGACACGATAAGTATCTTGTGGATGCATACAGGAAATGAGAATCTTCGTCGATACATCCGCCTTCTATGCCCTGCTCGACAGGGATGACGCCCATCATCCGAAGGCCAGGAAAGCGTGGACTGATCTGCTGAAGGCCGCGCATGCGCTGGTAACAAGCAATTACATTCTGGTGGAAACTTTTGCGCTTCTGCAAAATCGCCTCGGCATGGAAGCGACACGAGCATTTCACGATGATATTCTTCCACTGATCAACATCGAGTTTGTTACCTCGGGAACGCATCGATCCGGGGTCGCGGCCCTTCTATCTGCATCAAGACGGAATCTCAGCCTGGTGGACTGTGTCAGTTTCGTGGTGATGCGCACCTCGGGGATCAACACAGCCTTTGCCTTCGATAAGCATGGCGGTTTCAATGACCAAGTGCAAAAAGCGCAGCGTGATGCTGCTTAAAATCGAAAGCGTCCGGGGTGAACAACTCAGCGGGACACCGGAAACCCATCGACTTGCGTGGTCTGGTGTTCAATTGCCATGCAATGGCATCCA
>CAZFRR010000171.1:0-2874 GCA_964521405.1 uncultured Streptomycetaceae bacterium
CGCCGCAGGCACCAGTATTCCTGGAACCAGGCGACGTGCCCCAGCTCCCACAGCGGCGGGTTGACGATGGCGAGCTGCGGACCCAGCAGCCGCTCCCCGTCGAAGTCGGCGGTGATTCGCGTAAGATGTTCGCGGCTGGCGCGCAGCTCGCGGGCGAGGTCGATGGGGTCCATCGTTCGATAACAAACCAAAATAGACAGGATTTACATGATTTCACAAGATTAACAAGATTAAGGCAAAGACAAGGCAAAATGAAAACCATCGATCGTTCTTGGGTTAATCCTGTTAATCCTGTCTATTTTCTTTCGAACGCTTCGAGGATGACAGCTACGGCATGAAAATCGCCATTACCGTTCCGGCCTCGGCGGCCCCGCGCAGCGGCAACGTGCACACGGCCGCGCGCTGGGCGGGCTTCCTGCGCGGGCTGGGGCACCGCGTGCGCATCGTGACGCGGTGGCGGAGCGGCCACGACGACCTGCTGCTCGCACTGCACGCGCGCAAGAGCTTCGATTCCATCCTGCGGTTCTCGGACCAGCGCCCCGCTGCGCACCTGGTCGTCGCGCTGACCGGAACCGACCTCTACCGCGATATCAGGGCCGGTGCCGAGGCCAGGCAGTCGCTCGGATTGGCCTCCCGGCTCATCGTGCTGCAGGAGGAGGGCCTGCGCGAGTTGAGCCCGTTCCTGAGGAGCAAGACTGGCGTCGTCTATCAGTCATCGGACGTGACGCTGCGCCATGCGCCCGGCAAATCGCCGTTCCGCGTCGCGGTAATCGGGCATCTGCGCAGCGAGAAGGACCCGTTTCGCGCGGTGCAGGCGCTGCGTCGCATCGGGCGCGCCGTGCCGGTCGAAGTGCTGCAGATCGGCGCCGCGCTGGACCGCGAGATGCGAGAGCGGGCGAGGGCCTGGAGGAAGCTCGAGCGCCGCTACCGCTGGCTCGGCAGCCTGGAGCACAAGTCGGCGATGCGCCTGCTCGCCTCGAGCCACGTGCTGGTGGTGAGTTCGGTGATGGAAGGCGGCGCCAACGTGATCTGCGAAGCGGCGCGTATCGGCGTGCCGGTGCTGGCGTCGCGCGTGCCGGGGAACGTCGGGATGCTGGGGCGCGGCTATCCGGGCTATTTCCCGCTCTACGACGACAAGGCCCTGGCGCGGCTGATCGAGCGCTGCCGTACCGATGCATCCTTCTACAAGAAACTGCGAAGCGCATTGTCGGGGAGACGCGCGCTGTTTGCGCCGGCCGCGGAACGTGCTGCGTTGCGGCGCGCGTTGCAGGGGTTGGCGGCCGGCTTGCGCCGGATGTAATTGAACCGCCGAGACGCGGAGACGCTGAGAGTACAAATCAAAAATCTTACAAGACTCCCACGGTTCTCCAATTATTGAGAATTACTTAACCGCGTGACCATCAGGAGCAGGCCGTGCGACGTAACCACCCCGTCCGCTTCGCGTCCACCCCTCCTTGAAAAGGAGGGGAGTATTTTTTGTTCCCCTCCTGCCCGAGGAGGGGTGTCACGAAGTGACGGGGTGGTGGGAGAAACATGTCTGCACACGTTAGAGTCGGCGAACGCCCGACGCGATACAGCGCGGCGGGCTGGGCGGGGTGCCTCTGGAGGAGGCGGGGTAGTGTGGTTGGGTGTCACGCGGATACGTAAAATTCAATAGTTGGAGAATCGCAGGAGCTTCGTAAGTCTTTTAATTCGTATTCTCCGCGTCTCTGCGTCTCGGCGGTTCAACTCGCGCAGGCTTAATGCTCGTGCCGGTGATGCAGGTCGGGCACGTGCGGATGCGTGTGCCGCACCGGCTCGTGCACGTGCTCGTGCGCGTGGGGCTCGGGCCCCTCGTCGCCGCGGTGGGCGTGCTGGTGGTGCTCGTCGTGAACGTGGCGGTGGGCGTGCACCAGGCGGCGATGCATGTGTTCGTGTCCATGCGATTCCGTCAGCACGAGCCAGGTCGCAACCGCCATCAGCGCGGTGGCGGCGAGCAATCCTGGCGTGAGCGGCTCGCCCAGCAGCGGCACGGCAATCGCGGCTCCGATGAAAGGCGCTGTGCTGAAGTGCGCACCGGTCCTTGCGGCCCCGAGGTGCCGCAGTGCGTAGATGAACAGCACCAGGCTTACGCCGTAAGCGAAGAAGCCCAGCGCCACCGCGGCGATAGCGGTGATGGCCGCGGGAAAGGATCCGCCCAAAACCAGACCGAGCGCGAGGTTGCAACTCCCCGCGACGAGCCCCTTGCTCATGGCGATGACGACAGGATCGGCGCCCGCGACCTTGCGGGTCAGGTTGTTGTCGAGCGCCCAGGCGACGCACGCGCCGACGATGGCCAGCGACTGCGGCGAGAAGGCGAGCGCCGCCTTCGGGTCGTAGGCGAGGAGCAGCCCGCCCGCGAGCATGATGAGCAACCCGAGCCAGACGCGGGCGCCGACCGCCTCGCGAAAGAGAAGGCCCGCAACCAGCGCGGTCATGACGCCCTCGAAATTGAGCAGCAGGGAGGTATCAGCTGCTCCGCTCCCGGAGAGGCCCCACAGGAGCAGCACCGGCGCCACGACGCCACCGGAGACAATTGCGCCGGCGAGCCAGCCCCATTCGCCCGCCGCGAGGCGCGCCTCACCGGCGCGCTCGCCGCGGCCCCGCGCCAGGCGCAGCAGCGCGAGCCCGACCCCGCTGCCGAGATAGAGCAGCCCCGCGAGCACGAACGGGGAGAGTTCTCCCAGCAGCAGCTTGGCGAACGGCGTGCTCGCGCCGAAGAGCGCGGCGGCGGTGAGCGCCAGCAGCGCGTAACGCTGGATGGAAAATTCGATCATTCCGTCAAACCCGTCATGAGTGTAGTCCAGGGCAGGGCCACGCAGCGGGCGCGGGCGGGAAATCTTTGCGCGGCATCCA
>CAZFRR010000172.1:0-7581 GCA_964521405.1 uncultured Streptomycetaceae bacterium
TGGTCACCGGCGCGAAATCCTTGACCGGATCGAACGGCAGTTTGTAAACGCTGGGGCTGATCGACAGCGCGCCGAGGTCCGCGAGCAGCACGGTGTGGCCATCAGGCGCGGACTTGGCGACCAGGTCGGCACCGATATTGCCGTTGGCGCCGGGCCGGTTGTCGACGACGACCGTTTGGCCGAAAGCTTCGTTGAGTTTCGGGCTCAACAGCCGCGACAGGATGTCGGAAGTGCCTCCCGGCACATACGGCACGATGATGCGCACCGCTTTCGAAGGATAGTTCTGCGCCGGCGCGTTGGCGGCGGCGAGGAGTGCGCAGGCAGCACTTGCCACCGCGATAATCAGTTGTTTCATGGCGATTTCTCCTGGGCGTAAGGAAAGGGGGCATGCTCCTTTTCCAATTGGAGTTTACCTCCCCCGCCCCGCCTCCATCCATTTCTCGCGGAATTGGAAGACTGGCCAGTTCCGCGCTGCACATTTCCCCTCGCGATCCCCTCATCCCCGCCCTTCTCCCAAAAGGAGAAGGGGGGGCTCGAGCCTCCTCTCTCGATCCCTCATCCCTTCCCCTTCTCCCGAGAGGAGAAGGGGAAGCTCGAGCCTCCCCTCTCAGCTTGGGAGAGGGGCGGGGGTGAGGATCGGGAGAGAGGTCGGGAGTGAGGGATGGAGGGGGAAGGGGTGAGGAATTAGTTGCACTGTGCCACAAAACACCAGAGAAACTCCTTCCCCCTTGATGGGGGAAGGCTGGGATGGGGGTGAAAAAGTTGCGCATCTTAAGGCGGTTCACCCCCACCCTAACCCTCCCCCGTGGAGGGGGAGGGAATTGTTTTGTGACACAGTGCAATTAGGCAACCTTTTGGATAGGCAAGAGGAAATACGCCAGCAACCGGCGGGTGCCGAGGTGGACCTTGGAGTTGATTGGCATGCTGGGGCAGAACCCGGTGCGGCGCCCTGGCTCGGAAAGCTTGGTTAATCCGGCCGGATTCCGGCTGTTTTCACCACCTTCTGCCATCTCGCCAGATCGTCGCGGATGATCCGGGCAAACTCCGGCGGCGTGCACGTCGTGGGATCGAAACCGAGTTCGAGCAGCTTGTCTCTCAGCTCCGGCCGTTGCAGCGAAGCGACGATTTCGCGGTTGAGCCTGTCGATGACCGCCCTGGGCGCCCCGGCCGTCGTGACTACGCCGTACCATTGCGCGGCATCGACCTCCGGATAGCCGGCTTCGGCAAAAGTCGGCACTTCGTCCAGGCTGGCGAGCCGTTTGGAACCGCCCATCGCGAGCGCCCTGAGCTTTTTCGACTTGACGTGGGGAACCAGCGTCGGCCCGATGAACATCAGTTGAATGCGGCCGCTGAGCAGATCGTTGACGGAGACTGCGGCGCCCTTGTATGGGACGTGCGTGAACCGGGTGTCGGTCACCACCTGGAACAACTCGGCGGCCATGTGACCCACCGAGCCCGTGCCGGAGGAACCGTAGTTGAGCGTGCCGGGGCGGGCTTTCGCGTAGGCGACGAGTTCCTTCACCGTGCCTGCCGGCACCGAGGGATGCACGAGCAGCATGTTCGGCGAGGTGACCAGCAGCGACACGGCCGCGAAATCCCGCACCGGGTGATACGGGAGATCGTTCTGCAAAGCGGGCGCGATCGCGTGCGAGCTGCGGGTAACGAGCAGAAGGGAATAGCCATCGGCCGGCGCCTTCGCAACCAGCATCGCAGCCACTGCGCCCGTGCCGCCGGGCCGGTTATCGACGATCACCGGACGTCCGAGGCTTTCGCTCAGCTTCTGCGCAGTCAGCCGCGCCACGACATCCGTGCCCCCGCCCGGCGCGTTTCCGACCAGGAAGCGAATCGGCTTGGTCGGATATTCCTGCGCGCGGCTTCCGGTAACCGGAAATACGACCGATCCGGCAATTAAGGCTAGCACTGACGGAACCATGGCTTTCAAGCAAACCCCCTCGCAATAAAATCGATACCGGGAACGGGTGGGAATCCGCGTCCTGTTTAGATTAACATTGTCGGCGCATATACGGCCCGCGCCCGGCCGAATGCAAGGAACAAGGGATTGATCCGCGATGATGGCCATGCAACCGACGCCGAAAGCGCTGTATACCGCAACTGTCTTGCTTGCCCTGGGCTGGGCTGCGAGCGCGTCCGCGCAGGGTTATCCCGAGCGGCCGGTTCGATTGATCGTCCCGCTGTCCGCGGGCGGCAGCGCCGACATCGTCGGCCGCCAGATTGCGCAGAAGCTGAGCGAAAAGCTCGGCCACCAGTTCGTCATCGACAACCGCCCCGGCGCGGGCAGCCTCATCGGCACGGAGATTGCCTCCAGGGCCCCGCGCGACGGCTACACGCTGCTGCTCGCGGGCAGCTCATTCACGACCGCGCCGAGCCTGCAGCGCAAGCTGCCGTACGATCCGCTGAAGGATTTCGCGCCGATCACGATGGCGGCGGCCGCACCGGGCCTGCTCGTGGTCAACCCCGCCGTGCCGGTGCGCACGGTGAAGGACCTGGTCGCTTTGGCGCGCGCGAAGCCCGGCCAGATCAACTATGCCTCGCCGGGCGTCGGCACCTCGCCGCATTTCGCCGGCGCGCTGTTCAACCTGATGGCCGGGGTAGATATGGTGCACATCCCGTACAAGGGCGCCGGCCCGGCTGTGACGGACCTCGTCGCCGGCCAGGTCCAGCTGAGCTTCGCGAGCATGCCTTCCGTGATGGCGAACGTGAAATCCGGGAGACTGCGAGCCGTCGCGCTCACCGGACTGAAGCGCTCCGCGGCGCTGCCTGACTTGCCGACGGTGGCGGAATCCGGTCTGCCGGGATTCGAGACGAGCTCGTGGCAGGGCCTGTTCGCGCCGGCGGGCACGTCAGCGGCGATCGTCAACAAGCTCTATCGCGAAGTCGCGGCCATCGTGCGTCTTCCGGAGATCGTGGCACAGCTTGCCCAGGACGGCTCGGAGCCGGTTGCGAGCAGCCCGGAAGCGTTCTCGAAATGGCTGCCCGGAGAACTTGCCAAATGGGTAAAGGTAGCCAAAGCCGCGAATATGACCGTCGAGTAAAACATCAAGGATGAAGGATGAACGTGGAAGGATGACCCCCACGCTTTGCGTGGAGTATTAACAGTTTGTTGAAAATAGCTGTGGCGACCATGAATTCGTCATGCCGGCGAAGGCCGGCATCCAGTAAGGCATTGATTTGCATGAAGCGTGTGTTCTGGACCCCGGCTTTCTCCGGGGTGACGAGTCGTTTTTCAACAAACTGTTAAGGGTCCCTCCTTCATCCCTGCTATTCGCCGCTCCGGCGGCGAATGAAATCCAGCGTCGCCGCTGCGCAGCGGTCGGGGTCCGTCACGGCGATGTGATAGGAATTCCCCGGCAGCACCAGCAGTTCGGAACCCGGCACCTGCTCCTGCCACGCGCGGGTCTGCTCGACCGACGCCAGGCTGCTGCCTTCCGTGGTGATGACGAGCATCGGGCACCGGATTTTCGGGATGTCGGCCGAGATGTCGGTGAAGTTGATCGCATTGACGAAGCCGAGCACGCTCGAGAGCGGCGTGCGGCCCATGAACTTCACCCACCATTCGACGGCTTCCGGCGGAAAATCGGTGCCGAGCCGCTTCGCCATGCCGCTGCGCGCCCGAGCCTCGACGCCCTGCTCTTCGATTGCCCTCAGTAGCGCGGCTTTCCCGTCCCCGCGCGCCGGCTCCGGCGAGCCCACCACGGTGAGCGTGCGCACGCGGTCCGGGCGGCGCGCCGCGAATGCCCGCGCGATGGTGCCGCCGATCTTCGCGCCGACGAGATGAAAGCGTTCGACGCCGAGCGAGTCCATCAACTGCACGAAGTCGTCGATCACGAGATCCATCGACCACGGAAAATCGCGCGGCATCGGCGTCGAGTCGGCAAAGCCGCGCGTATCCGGTCGCACAACACGGCAATGACGCGCAAGCGTGGGCACCCAGCCGTACCATGCGATGCCGCCTTCGTGATTGCCGTGCACCATCAGCACCGCCTCGGACTTGCGCCACGGATCGGTGAAGTCATCGAGCCGGTAGTGCATCTCCAGATAAGGCTTGATTCGCGCGACCGGCATTGCAACACTCTGCTATAAGGGGAAAAAGACAATCAAGAATTGACCGGACTCGAGTCAGACCGGCGCAACGTATTGGCCAATTACCAGGCCAATTGATCGATAACCTTCAAGTGCGGTCATCCTCCCGGGGCACGTCGGTGTTCAAGCCCTTGAGAAAGCCCCTCATCGTTTTCATCTGACGCTGCGGAATAAGTTCGATGCGATTCTCGTAAGCAAATGCCTGGACCTTCTGTCCCGCGCTCAGCTTGAGCCGGTCGCGGATCTCCTTGGGAATGACGACCTGGAACTTGTGAGAAATCGTGACGGTTTTCATTGCGTTCCTATTGTGGCTTTAGCGCATGACGAGTATCTTATCGCTAACATTTCCGGCCAACTCGGAAAAACTAGCCCCCATGGGGTTAGCCCCAGCTAGTTGATTCAATGGTATAAAAGAGGCCTACTACCGCTCTCGCCCCGCCTCGATCCAGTTCTCGCGGAATTGGCCAACGAGCCGATTCCGCGCTGTACATTTCCCCTCGCCTCTCGGGAGAGGGGGAAGGGGTGAGGGTCGAGCGGCGTCCAACACTAACGCCGAGCTCGTCAGGCGACCTTCTGGATGGGTGAGAAGAGATACTCGAGCACGCTGCGGGTGCCGAGGTGGATCTCGGCGTTGACCTGCATGCCGGGTACGAACTTCATCTGCCGGCCCTGGCTTTCCAGGTGGCTTCCGCTCAGATTGATCATACCTCAGGGGTCGGACCTGCCGACGATCGCCGAATCGGGTTTTCCCGGATGGTGCCGTTTACGACTACTCGGGTTTGATATTCCCCGCCTTGATCACTTTCGCGTAGCGCGCGATCTCGCTGCGCAGATGCGCGCCCAGCTCTTCCGGCGTGCTGGCGACGACGTCTCCGCCGTCCTTCGCAATGAAGTCGCGCATCTCGGGCGCCTTCAGCGCTTCCACCGCCAGTCCGTGCAGCTTCACGATGATGTCTTTCGACATTCCGGCGGGCACGAACATCCCGAACCAGTTATCCGACTCGAAGTCCGGATACAGGGAGTGCATCGTAGGCAGCTTCGGAAAGACGCTCGAAGGCTTGCGTGTGGTCACAGCGAGCCCGCGGAGCCGCCCGCTTTCGAGATGCGATTTCACCGTGGTCAGCGTAGAAAAGACGAAATCGACCTCACCGGAGAGCAGCGCTATCGTCGTCGGTCCGCCGCCTTTGTAAGGAATCTGCACCAGCTTCGCCCCGGTCTGCTGAGCCAGCATTTCGAGCGCGATGTGGCTCGTCGTCCCGCTTCCGTTGTGCCCGCCGTTGAGCCCGGTCTTCTGACGCTTCGACATTTCGACGAGCTCCTTGACGCTTTTTGCCGGCACGCTCGGGTGGAGCGTCAACACGAGCGGAACGGATGACGTCCAGATGACAGGGGCGAGGTCCTTCGTGGGATCGAACTTGAACTTGCCGGCGAACAACGTGGTGTTGACGGAAAGCGACGCGGAGGTAAACAACAGGGTGTAACCGTCCGCGGGCCCGCGTGCGACGGCTTCAGTTCCGATCATGCCGCTGGCACCGGCGCGGTTCTCGACGACGAACGCCTGCCCGAGACTTTCGGTGTATTTCTTCGCCAGCAGCCGCGCCTGCACGTCCGTTGTGCCGCCCGGAGCGAAAGGCACGATGATGCGGACGGTTTTGGCCGGCCAGGCTTGCGCCGAAGCGCTTGGCGCATACAGGGGCGATACGATTAAAACTGCGGCAACGATGGCTCTGCTGATCATTCATCCTCCTTGTGTTGATTATCATGCGGTGCGCTATCGGCGCACCTTAGGGTTCATGCTGCAGACTGCTCGAACAGTCCGGGGCGCAGGCCCTTGCAGTCACGCGCCTCGGGCGGGGCTTCTACCGTTAGCTCTTTCAACGCGCCCGCCGGCAAGGCCGGCAGCGCCAAAGCGGCCGCGAGAAAGCGGTTGCGCTCTTTACTGTCCGCGAATTCCGCAGCGAGCGCATTGAACTTGCCGATGTAATCGTCGCGCCCGAATGGTTTCGCCCCCATCGGGTGCGCGTCCGCAACGGCGATCTCGTCTTCGATCGTGGTGCCGTCGTCCAGCGTCACGACAACGCGCCCGCCGAACGCTTTCTGCCTGGGATCGGGGGCATGATACCGGCGTGTCCACTCGGCATCGTCCACCGTCCGGATACGCCGCCACAGCGCAACGGTCGACGGACGGGCGGCACGCTCCGGCTGGTAGCTATCGACGTGGTGCCATGTGCCGTCTTCGAGAGCGACCGCAAAAATATACATGACGCTGTGGTCGAGCGTTTCCCGAGTCGCCAGCGGGTCGAACTTCTGCGGATCGCCCGAGCCCGTCCCGATGATACGGTCCGTGTAGCGGCTCGCATGGATGACGATCTCCTTGACCCTCGAAAGCTCGGGAATCCGTGCGCGCATCCGGAACGCGAGATCGATGAGCGCCTGCGAATGAATCTCCGCGGAATGGGCTTTCGTGTAGGTTTCGAGGATGCCGCGTTTCGACTCTCCCGGCTCGGGTAGCGGCACCGTATAGACGGCATCGGGACCGCTCAGCAGCCACGCGATGATGCTGTCGTCTCCTTCGTAGATCGGAGAGGGCGAAGTCTCGCCTCTCATCGCCCTGTCCACCGCTTCCACGGCAAGTTTCGCGGCATGCGCGGGGGCATGCGCTTTCCAGCTCGAGATCTCGCCTTTCCTGGACTGGCGCGTGGTGATCGTCACGTGGACGATGTGGTTCACCGCCTGGTAAATCACATCTATCGACAGCTTCAACATCGTGCCGATACCAGCCACCATGCCGGTCGCGATGTGCGTCAAGTGGTCTATGCGATGCTCGTGCAGACCGATGCCGTTCGCGAGGCAGACGTCGATCTCGTACGCCGTCGCAATACCGCGAACGAGGTCTGCTCCATTGACTCCGCATTGCTGGCCGACCGCAATGATCGGGGGGATCATGTCGCCCGGATGATTCATGTCCACCGACAGGAAGGTGTCGTGGAAATCCAGCTCCCTCACTGCCGCAGCATTCGCCCAGGCAGCCCATTCACACGCAACACGTTCCGTTCGCGGCATGCCGAAGACCGTCGCCCCGCCCGGATGAGGATGCGCAAGCGCTTGGGCGCGCGCGTTGGCCACCGGATGGCGCGCTAGGCCCGCGACCGCAACGCCTGCGTTGTCGATGATTCGATTGACGATCATGGCGGAGACATCGGCCTCGACAGCCGCCTCGTCAGCGGCGACGCACGCGATCTTCCACGCCAGCAATTCCGAGCGCGGCGGGGTCTCCGCGCTCTTGTAAACCCGCACCTGGTGTTCCCGCATCAGCTTTCCACTGGATCAATGGAGTGGATAAATGGGGTCAGTGTGATCTTACCCACGTTTAGTGGACACCCTAAAGAGGGGATACTCACCTTGATAGGAGTGTTCCATGAGACGCAACGCGTACAAGCCACATACCCGTGAGTTCAAGTCGGAAGCGATCCGTTTGGC
>CAZFRR010000173.1:0-34513 GCA_964521405.1 uncultured Streptomycetaceae bacterium
CGGCCGTCCGCGCCGCCGGATTGAATCCGGAGCAACGCCTGTCGCCAGAGGAGTTGGGGGCGCTTGACCATTTCCACACGGGCGGACTCCGCGCTTCACGCGAGTTGCTGGAGCTGGCGCAGATTCGGGCCGAAGATCGCGTTCTCGATATTGGAGCTGGGCTGGCCGGTCCCGCGCGGCTGCTCGCTTCCACGCTCGGCTGCCGCGTCGACTGCCTCGAATTGTCGCCCGATTTCTGCGCCGGTGCGGTACTGCTAAATCGGCTGACCGGTCTTGACGACCGAATCAAAGTGCACAAGGGCAGCGCTCTCGACTTGCCCTTTCCCGACGATTCATTTGATGTCGTCTGGATGCAAAATGTCGGCATGAACATCGCAGACAAGCGGAAGCTCTACGGGGAGATCTACCGGGTCCTCAAGCCGGGCGGCCGCTTCGCCTTCCAGGAAATGGCCGCCGGGAAAGCGGCTACGTCCTATTTTCCGCTGCCATGGGCCACTGACCCTGCCGACAACTTCCTGGTCTCTGCCGAAGAGATGCGATTGGTTCTCGGCGATAGTGGATTCATCGCTGAACTCCTGGAAGATACCAGCGACGAACATTTGAGCAGGACTACCGCGAACGCCACGCCCGCCGCGCCGGGACAACTGGGCTTGGCGGTGTTCGTCGACGATCTCGCGCAAAAGGCCGGCAACGCGCGGCGCAGCCTCGAGGAGGGCCAGGTCCGGCTGGTCAGAGGCGTCTTCCGGGCGAGCTGAGCTGCCTCGTTTATCGGCGGCTATTCCTCACGCAGCCCGGCCTCCCGGATCAGCTTTCCCCACTTCGCCATCTCGGCTTTCATCGCCGCCCCGAACTGCTCGGGCGTGCTGCCGACCGTCTCCGCTCCCGAACTGAAGAAGCGTTCCTTCACCTCCGGCCGCTGCAGCACGCGCGCGATCTCCTGGTTCAGCCGCGCGATGACGGGCTCCGGCGTGCCGACCGGCGCGAAGAAACCGATGATCGAGACCACTTCGTAGCCCGGCACGGTCGCCGCGACCGTGGGCAGGCCGGGGACCAGCGCCGAGGGCTGCGCGCTGGTCACCGCCAGCGGCTTCAGACGCCCGCCCGGCTTGATGTACGGCGCAACCGCCCCTGCCGGCGAAATCATCATCTGCACGTGGCCGCCGATGGACGCAACGAGCGCCGGCCCGGTCCCCTTGTAATTGATGCGGACGATCTTGATGCCCGTCATCGCCCTTAACAATTCCGCCGTGAGATGCGAGGGCGAGCCGGGCGATGACGTGGCGTAATTGAGTTCGCCCGGCCTTGCCCGGGCCAGCGCGATCAATTCCTTGACCGACTTCACCGGCAGCGACGGAGGCACTACAAGTATGTTGGGCGAACTTATCGCCAGGGAGACCGGCGAGAACTGCCTGACCGGGTCGTAGGGCAAGCCGTCCCGGAAGAACGGCGAGATCCAGAAAGTGCTGCCCGCAAGCAGCACCGTATAGCCATCCGGCACCGCCTTGGATACCGCTTCCGCCGAGATGATGCTGGTCCGGTTCTCGATGACGACCGGCTGACCCAGGCCCGCCGTCAGTCCCGGCTGAACCAGGCGCGCTACGAAGTCGTTGCCGCCCCCCGCATCTGCCGTGACGATGCGCACAGGCTTGGCGGGAAACCCCTGCCCCGCCGCGCCGCCGGCGGCCAGCAACGCAACGCCGCCCACCACCGTACAGGAAACGAAGTGCGCAACAGTCATATCCGCCTTTCGACTTTCGACTTTCGACTTTCGACTTTCGACTTTCGACTTTCGACTTTCGACTTTCGACTTTCGACTTTTTCTTTGGCTCAGTCGCCGCGAATGTTGGCTACCTTGGCCACTTTCGACCATTGCTCGCGCTCGGCCTTGAGGAACGCGGCAAACTCCCGCGGCGTGCTCGCGACGCCCTCGGTGCCGTCGAGCGCCAGCCGCGCGACGACGTCCGGCCGCTGCACCGCCTTGACGATCTCCTGGTGCAGGCGATCGATCACGGGCCGCGGCGTGGCGCGGGGCGCGAGCATGCCGTGCCACTGGGTGACGAGGAAACCCGGCATGCCCGACTCGATCATCGTCGGCAGGTCGGGCGCCATCTTCGCGCGCGCGGGGCTGGCGATGGCGATCGCCTTCAGCTTCTGGGAACGGACGTGGCTGTAGACGGAGCCCGCGCTCAAAAAACTCATCTGCACCCGGCCCGACAGCATGTCGCCCAGCGCGGCGCCGACGCCCTTGTAGGGAATGTGCACGAGTTGCGGCCCGCTGGTATGCGCGAAGAGCTCGGTCGCCAGGTGTGCCAGCGAGGCATTGCCCGTCGAAGCGTAGTTCAGCTTCGATGGGGTCGACTTGGCGTACGCAACCAGGTCCTTCACGGTCTTGACCGGCAGCGACGGGTGCACGGTGAGCATGTACGGCGCGGCGGCGACCTGGGAGACCGGCGCAAAGTCGCGCTCCAGGTCATAGCGCGTCTGGTTGACGATGCCATACACCACCAGGCTCGCGCTGAGGAACATCAAGGTGTAGCCGTCCGGCGCGGCCTGCGAGCTCAATTCCGCGGCGATGCTGCCGCTCGCCCCCGCCCGGTTGTCCACCACCACGGTCTGCCCCAACGCCTCGCTCAGCGGGACCGCGACCTGGCGCGCGACAAAATCAAGGCCCCCACCCGCGCCTGATGCGACAATCAACCTCACTGGCTTGGTCGGATAGGACACCAATTGCGCGGCACCATGGGGTGCGGCTCCGAAAAGCACGGCGGCCAGTCCCACGGCAGCGATCTTGCGCGATGTTTTCTTCATTTCCTCACCTCGAGCGTAGGGAGTTAGCCGCCCAGCGTCATTATGCCTATGGACAAGGGTGCTTGAAATCCGGCATCCTCCGCCCCACTTTGCAGCAGGTTACCGCACCGGAGGGCCTATGACAGCAACACTGACCAAGGAAACGCTGGGTTTTCAGACCGAAGTGAAGCAGTTGCTGGGGCTGATGATCCATTCGCTCTACAGCAACAAGGAGATTTTTCTCCGCGAACTCATCTCCAACGCCTCCGACGCCTGCGACAAGCTGCGCTTCGAGGCGCTGACCGACAGCAGCGTCTACGAGAACGACACCGAACTGAAAATCCGCGTCCGCTTCGATCCCAAGGCGCGCACCATCACCGTTTCCGATAACGGCGTCGGCATGTCGCGCGACGAAGTGGTGCAGAACATCGGCACCATCGCCCGCTCCGGCACGCGGGAGTTTCTCGACCGGCTGACCGGCGACCAGGCGAAGGATGCCCACCTCATCGGCCAGTTCGGCGTCGGCTTCTATTCCTCCTTCATCGTCGCCGACCGCGTGACGCTCGTCACCCGGCGCGCGGGTCTCCCCGCGTCGCAGGCGGTGAAGTGGGAATCGGACGGCGCCGGCGAGTACACCATAGAGCCCGCCGACAGATCGGAGCGTGGCACGGAAGTGACGCTGCACTTGCGGGACGGCGAGGACGGGTTCGCGAAAGGCGAAAGGCTGCGCGAAATCATCCGCAAATACTCGGACCACATTCTCGTCCCGATCGTGATGTTGAAAGAGGAATGGGACAAGGACAACCGCGTCTATCGCACCACCGGCGAGGACGACACGGTCAACCACGCGAGCGCACTGTGGGCCCGACCCAAGAACGAGATCAAGCAGGAGGAATACGAGGAGTTCTACAAGCACGTCGCGCACGACTTTGAGACCCCGCTCGCGTGGGCGCACGCCAGGGTCGAAGGAACGAAGGAATACATCCAGCTGCTCTACCTGCCGGCGCGCGCGCCGTTCGACCTCTGGGACCGCCAGCACCGCCGCGGCATCAAGCTCTACGTGCGCCGCGTCTTCATCATGGACGATGCCGAGCACCTCATGCCGGCCTACCTGCGCTTCGTGAAAGGCGTGATCGACTCCAACGATCTGCCGCTCAACGTGTCGCGCGAAATCCTCCAGGAGTCGAAGGACGTCGAAACGATCCGCGCGGGCTCGGCGCGCCGCGTGCTGGCCCTCATCGAGGAACTCGCCGAGAAGGAACCGGAAAAGCACGCCAAGTTCTGGCAGGCGTTCGGCCAGGTGTTCAAGGAAGGCGTCGGCGAGGATGACGCCAACCGGGAGCGCATCGCGAAGCTCCTGCGCTTCGCCTCAACGCACAAGGACACCGACGCCGAGGATATTTCGCTCGCGGACTACGTGTCGCGGATGAAGCCCGGGCAGGAGAAGATCTACTACGTGACGGCAGAGACATTTCTCGGCGCGAAGAACAGTCCGCACCTGGAGGTCTTCCGCAAGAAAGGCGTGGAAGTGCTGCTGCTCCACGACCGCGTGGACGAGTGGGTCGTCAGCCACCTGACCGAGTTCGAGGCCAAGCCGCTGCAATCGGTGGCGAAGGGACGCCTCGAACTGGGCAAGCTGGAGGACGAGGAGGAAAAGAAGGCGCAGGAACAGGCGGCCGACGAGTACAAGGACCTGATCGAGCGCGTGAAGAAAGCGCTGGGCGAGCGGGTGAAGGACGTCCGCGTGACCCACCGCCTCACGCAGTCGCCGGCGTGCCTGGTCTCGGAACAGCACGATCTCGGCGCGAACCTGCAGCGCATCATGAAATCCGTCGGCCAGAAGGCGCCCGACTGGAAGCCGATCCTGGAAATCAATCCGCGCCATCCGCTGGTGCAGCGCATGAAAGCGGAGATCGAGGGCGCGCGCTTCGACGATCTCAGCCACATCCTCTTCGACCAGTCGCTGCTCGCCGAGGGCGGGCAGATCGAGGACCCAGCCGGCTTCGTCAAGCGGCTGAACGAGTTCATGCTGGATCTTGCCGGGCGGGCAGACAAAGCCTAAGAGCACCTAACAAGACAAATTCCCCTCCTGCCTGAGGGTGAGGCGGGGTTTCGAAGAAGGCGCCTGCGCACCTTCAAGCCGCCGAACGCCAGCCGACTCTGCGCGGTTGGCCGGGCGGGGTGCCCGCGCAAGCGGGCGGGGTGGTGGGAGCTAGAATTTCCCATGTAACCACCCCGTCTGCTTCGCATCCACCCCTCCTTGAAAAGGAGGGGAGTAAATCAGGGCCAGCAATGTTTATTAGGTGTTCTAGGTAATCTTCAATCTACCTTCACACCCGCCCGCTTCACGACGTCCGCCCACCGCGCGGACTCCTTCCGGATATGCGCGGCGAACTGCTCGGGCGTGCCGCCGACGATCTGGAGGCCGAGATCGGGGAGCTTCTCGCTGACCGAAGGCGAGGCGAGCGCCTTGTTGACCTCCGCGTTCAACCGGGCAACGACGGCCTTCGATACCCCGGCCGGCACGATCACGCCGGCCCACGCGCTGACGTCGAATCCCGGCACTCCAGCTTCCGCGACCGTCGGCAATTCAGAGAACGCGGGCACGCGGATCGCGCTGGTCACGGCCAGCCCCCGCAGCCGGCCCGCCTTCACGTGCGGCCCGATCGAGTTGATGTTGTCTGCCATCACGTGCACCCGCCCCGCGATGAGATCCGTGATCGCGATGGTGGCGGCCTTGAACGGCACGTGCACGATTTGCGTCTCCGTCATCAGCTTGAAGAGCTCCATGCTGACGTGAATGCTCGAGCCATTGCCGGTGGATGCATACAACAGGTCGCCGGGCTTCTTTTTCGCGTAGCCGATCAGCTCCTGCACCGAGCGCACCGGCAGCGACAACGTCACCGCCAGCAGGTTGGGCGTGCCGTACATGTGAACGACCGGGCGGATGTCCCGGTCAAGATCGTAGGGCAACTTCGCTAGTACGCTGCGGCCGATCGCCAGGGTGAGTATGTTCCCGTGGCCGATGGTGTAGCCGTCGGGCGTGGCCCTGGCGACAATGTCGGTGCCGATCGTCCCGCTGCCGCCGGGCCGGTTATCAATGATCACCTGCTGGCCGATCTGCCGGCTCAACTCCGCCATGACGATGCGCGCCGCCACGTCGGGACCGCCTCCGGCGGCGCTTGGAATGACGTAGCGCAGCGGCCGCTCCGGCCAGGCGGCATCCGCGCCGGTAGCAAGCACTGACAGGCCCAGTGATATGGCCAGTAACGCCGGTATGCGGCGGGAAAATACCATGTCGTCATTTCCTGCAATGCGTAGCTGTAATCTTGGCATACTAGCAGCCTGTCGGACTTGGCGTCATGAACGGTCAGTGTGAGCGCATAGGTAGTCGCACTTGGTTATTACCGAGCCGACAGGCTGTATGACTGCAACCTGTCGTTCAATTCAGGAGTTTGTCCGGCCTAAGCCCAACAAACTCCCAGGGTCTGACTCAGGGAGATCCGCAGATGGTAGCTGCAAACGAATCACTGCTGGCCGAATCGGCCGTCGAACTGCGCCGCCGCATCGGCTCGAAGGAGATCTCGGCGGTCGAGTTGCTCGACGCGTGCCTCGCGCGCATCGGGGAAATCAATCCCGCGGTCAACGCCATCACCGCGACCTGCTTCGACCGTGCGCGGACAGAAGCCCGGGCCGCGGACCAGGCAGTCCTGCGCGGTGAACCGCTCGGACTGCTGCACGGGCTGCCGACCGGCATCAAGGATCTCGACGAGACCGGGGGATTGCTGACGACATACGGTTCGCCGCTCTATCGCAATTTCATTCCCGAACGCGACAACGCGATGGTGGCGCGCGTGCGGGCGGCGGGCGCCATCGTCGTCGGCAAAACCAACGTGCCGGAATTCGGCGCCGGCGCCAATACCCGCAACGTGGTGTGGGGCGCCACCGGCAATCCCTTCGACCCCCGGCTCAACGCCGGCGGCTCCTCGGGCGGCTCGGCGGTCGCGCTCGCCTGTGACATGTTGCCCGTATGCACGGGATCCGATACCGGCGGGTCGCTGCGCATCCCGGCCGCCAAGTGCGGCGTCGTCGGTTTCCGCCCGTCGCCCGGGCTGGTGCCGGTGGAGCGCCGCTCGCTCGGCTGGACACCGATCTCGGTCGTGGGACCGATGGGGCGCACGGTCGCCGATGCCTGTCTCCTCCTGGCGGCGCAGGCGGCGCTGGACGATTGCGATCCGCTGTCGTATCCCGTGGACGCGAGCACGTTTGCCGTGCCGCAGCCGCGCGACCCGGGATCGCTGCGCGTGGCGTTCACCGAGGATTTTGGCGTCTGCCCGGTGGACCAGCCGATCCGCCGCGTGTTCCGCGACAAGATCCAGGCCCTGCGGCACCTGTTCCGGTCCTGCGACGAGGTCGAGTTCGATTTCAGCGAGGCGGACCGCTGCTTTGACGTGATCCGCGCCGCGAACTACGCGGCGCGCTATCGCGAGATGTACGAGAAGGATCCCGGCTCGCTCGGCCCCAACGTGCGCGCCAACTACGAGATGGCCGCCGCCATGTCGCTCGCCGATGTCGCCTTGGCGCACGTCGAGCAGACGCGCATCTTCCGCCGCTTCCAGCACACGTTCCGCGACTACGACCTGGTGCTGGCCCCGACTACGCCGGTTTCCCCGTTTCCGTGGACGCAGCTCTATCTCACCGAAATGGACGGCAAGCCGCTGCGCAATTACTACCACTGGCTCGCCCTGACTTACGTGATCACGCTCGCGACCAACCCGGCCATCGCGCTGCCGTGCGGCGTCGATCACAAGGGCATGCCGTTCGGCCTGCAGATCGTCGGCCCGTTTCGCGGCGACCGCGCGCTGCTCGGCGCCGCGCACGCGATCGAGCAGGCCATGGCCGCGATACCCACGCTGCGCCGCCCTCTCCCCGAACTCGGCAAACTCAGGCAGCCGGTGCCGGCGCTGAAATCCATCGTGACGCACCCGCCGACGGTGAGCGCGACCGGGTCATAACCAACCTGCCGCAATCCGGCGTTTGTGCGTTTTCCGCAATCCCTATAGATTAGCTGCGCGCAACTTCCCCCCTGCCCTTGCCACTACCGAAAGAAACGATATGAACAGCCCCGCCGCCCCATCGACTGTCGCCGCCGCCCGCCCCGAGACCGCGGTTCAGCGGTTCGAATTCGACCCGACGTGGCCCAAGCCGTTGCCCGAAGGCTGGATCGGCGGGCAGCTCGCCTGCGTCACCGTGGACCATCACGACCACATCCTTGTCGTCAACCGCGGCGACATCACGAAGGAAGAGCAGGAAACCTGCATCCGGGCGCCGGCGGTCATGATCTTCGACCGGGACGGCAACCTGATCCAATCGTGGGGCGACTGGGAGGTGCTCCCCTCCACTCCCCACAGTTGCGCCGTCGACCGCGACGACAACATCTGGATCAGCGCCAACGGCGATGGCATGGTGCAGAAGTACACCTACGACGGCAAGCTGCTGGTGCAGATCGGCAAGAAAGGCGTGTTCGATTCCGAGGACGGTACCCGCAGGACCCCGTTCCGGAACGCCAGCCACACCGCGCTGCACATGCCGGCGGGCATCGCGTGCGATCCGGACAATGGCGACGTTTACTTCGCCGACGGCTACGGCAACCGGCGCGTGGTGGTGTTCGACAGGAACGGCAAGTTCCTGCGGCAGTGGGGGCGGCAGGCAACGCCGGAGGAAATGGAAGCCGGGGTCGGCGGCGTGTTCGCCGAAGTCGTGCACAGCGTCGCGATCAGCAATGCCGGCCTGGTGTACGTGGGCGACCGCCAGGGCGATCGCGTCCAGGTGTTCGACAAGATGGGCAACTTCAAGAGGAACATCTGGGTGCGCACCGGGACCCCGACGCTGCCGGACAAGCGCGGCACCGCGTGGTGGACGGCCTTCTCGCCGGATCGCGAGCAGAAGTACCTCTACGTGATGAACGGGCGCAACGAGCAGGTCCACATCCTCGACCACGCCAGCGGCACCATCCTTTCGAGCTTCGGCCGTCCCGGGCATCAACTCGGCAGCTTCACGCACGGTCACAGCCTGGCCGTGGACACCAGCGGCAACCTCTACATCGCCGAAACCAACTGGGGCCGGCGGGTGCACCGGTTCAATTTGGTGAAGTGATGCGGTGATGAAGTGACGACCTGATGATCCACTCAAGTTTCACTTTTTGTCCTGGCCGCGTTAAGGAGACAAGCAAATGAAATTTCTTGGCTCGTTGCTGATGGTATTGCTGGCCGGAGCGGCAGCGGCGCAGGGCTGGAAGCCGGAGCGCAACGTCGAGCTGACGATCCCGACCAGCCCCGGCGGCTCGAACGACATCGCGGGACGCATCATCCAGAAGCTATGGACCGAGTTGAAGCTGCTGCCGGTGCAAAGCACGGTGGTCAACCGCAGCGGCGGCGAGCATATCGTGGCCTACACCTACATTTCGCAGCGCACCGGCGACGCCCATGCCATCGGCGTCATGTCCACGCCGATGCTGGTGAACCCCGTCGAAGGCCGCACCCAGCTCACTCACAACGACGTGACGCCGATCGCCTACCTGATCACCGAGCCGATGATCGCGGTCGTTCGCGCGGACTCGCCGATCAAGACCGGCAAGGACCTGGTCGAGGCGCTCAGGACGAATCCGGCGGCGCTCTCCATCGCGCTCACCAGCACCGGGCACCGCGTCTCCATCGGCATGCCCCTGCTGAAGGGGGGCGTCAACCTCAAGGGCGTGCGGATGCCGGCGTTCAAGGGCGGCGGCGAGACGACGACCGCTGTCCTCGGCGGCCACGCGGACGTGCAAATAACCTCGGTCTCGACCAGCGTGCCTCACATCAGCTCGGGCCAGATGCGCGGCATCGCGGTGAGTTCGACCCGGCGGCTCGGCGGCGCGCTGGCCTCGGTGCCGACGTGGCAGGAGCTCGGCTACCAGAGCTCGGGATCGTGGAAAGGCGTCATGGCGCCCAAGGGCATCACGCCCGCGCAAGTCGCCTTCTGGGAAGACGTCATGCGCAAGTCGGCGGCGAGCGACGAGATCCGCCAGTACGCGGAGCAGAATCAGTGGATAGTCGAGTTCAAGGGCGCCGCGGAAACGAAGAAATGGCTGGACGAGGAATCCGCGGCGTTGAAGTCCACCATGACCGAGCTCGGGCTGGTCAGGCAGCCGTGATCAATAGGACTGCAATTCAGCCACCGAGATCACAGATAACACGGAGAGATCCAAGGAGTTGGGTCAGCACGCCACAACTCACTGGTAGCAGCCACGGCCAGACCTGACAGCCGGTGTCCGCATCCGATCCAAAGCAGAGGTCTTCATCGGCGAGGGCCTCGCAATTCACGAACGGGGCTTGACGCCGCTCAGCGCGGATTGCCCGTGATTCAGGCACCGAGCTGCCTGCGCGCCTGGCTAGTCGATCTTGATCCCGGTTTCCTTCCGGATGCGGACCCACCTGGCGTAATCATTCTGCAGTTGGCGCGTGAACTCCTCAGGAGTGGTGCGGATCACTTCGGCACCGAGTTTCTCGAACGCTTCGCGCGTGCGCGGCTGTGCAACGACGGCGTCGATTCCATCGCGCAGCTTCTGAATCGCTTCCTTGGGCGTTGCGGCAGGAATTCCGAGCGTGGTCCACGTCGAGTATTCGTAGCCGCGGACACCCGATTCGTCGATCGTCGGCACATCGGGCAAGAGTTTCGAGCGTTGAGGAGTTGTCACCGCAAGCGCGCGAATTTTGCCCGCCTTGATGAAGGGGCCCGAGGAACTGACTTGATCGAATGCCAGTTGGATTTGCCCGCTGACGAGGTCGACCGATGCGGCGACGCCACCTTTGTATGGCACGTGCGTGAACTTCACTTGCGCCATATACTGAAACAGCTCGCCCATCAGGTGCCCACCGGAACCCTGGCCCGCCGATCCCATCAAGAGCGCTCCTGGACGCGCCCTTGAAAGCGCGATGAGCTCCTTGACGCTGCGCACCGGCAGCGAGGGGTGCACGCTAACGACGCTGGCAACGAGCGAAATGCGCGACGTGTACACGAAGTCGCGCAGCGGCTGGTACTCGATATCGTCGTGAAACACTGGCTGGGACACAAGCGTGCCGGGTGCGCCGAGCAGGAGCGTGTATCCGTCGGGCGGCGATTTCGCGACCAGGGTGGAGCCGATCCTGCCTCCCGCGCCGCTGCGGTTTTCGACGATCACGGGCTGCCCCAAGAATTCCGAGAGTCCAGGAGCGATGATCCGCGCATTGATGTCGATGTTTCCACCGGGGGCGAACGGGACGACGATGCGGATCGGTTTGGATGGATAGCCTTGGCAACAGGCAATTGCGGGCGCAAGCAGCACCATTCCGCCCATCGCGAGCCACAAGGGTTTTGCCATGCGGTTCTCCACGTAACGTTGTTTGGAGGAATGATGACAATGTGTTCCCTAATCAGCGAGCCCGTCAAGCGCCGCAAGCTCCTCGTTTTCTTGTTGCCTGCTTACGGACAATTGTGCAAACCTGATTAGTAACGCACGACGCCCTGCCCCCTTCTGGATAGACGCGGCGGGCGCAACCTGTTCCAATCCCATAAAATTGCTTGGCATAAAGGAGCTTCCCAGATGGCGATCATTGATTCCCAGGTCCACGCCTACGAGGCGAACACGCCGAAGCGGCCGTGGCACAACGTGCCGAACTGGCCCGCTCACGTCACCGGCGACGAGATGGTGGCGGCGATGGACAAGGTCGGCGTCGACGGCGCCATCTTCAACTCCGCCTTCGCCATGTACCGCTACGACGGCAGCTATGCGGTGGAAGTGCAGCGGGCCCATCCCGGCCGGCTCGCCATCGTCAAGCCTTTCGATCCGGGTGATCCGGCCGTGGCCGACGTCGTCGCCGACTGGAGAAAGACGCCGGGCGCAGTCGGCGTGCGCATCATGCTGCCGAAAGAGTCGGGGCTCGCCGCCAGCGATCCGGGCCTCGACCGGATCATGCACGCAGCCGTGCGGCACAACTTCCCGGTCAACATCCTCTGCTGGGGCAACCTGGATGTGGGCACGGCGCTCGTCGACCGCCACCCGAACGCGCGCATCATCATCGACCACCTGGGCCTCATGCAGCCCCGCACGCCGCCCGCCCCGCCGCAGCCTTGGGCGGAACTCCCGAAGGTGCTGGAGCTGGCCAAGCGCACGAACGTTGTGATCAAGGTCAGCGGCGCCTGCACGCTTTCGCAGAAGCCATATCCCTTCCCGGACATCTGGGACCCGCTCGCCCGCGTGTTCGACGCCTGGGGTTTCGAGCGCTGCCTGTGGGGCACCGACTGGACCCGCGCCTTCGCGGTCGTCAACTTCGAGCAGGCCGTCGAGCCCTTCCGCCTGACCGACCGCCTGAGCAACAGTGAACGGGCGATGCTGATGGGCGGCGCCTGCGCCAAGGTCTATGGCTGGACGCCGAAGAAAGGCTAGGGCTTGGCTTCTATAACTGCAGTAACCGCCCCGGATCAACTGCCGGGGCGCGGGAAAAGCGGGCCCGCTGTCATTCCACCTTGATGCCGGCGGCCTTGACGATCTCCCCGATCCTGGCGATCTCGGTCCTGATGTAATCGGCAAACTGTTCGGGCGAGCCTGACATGCTGTTCGCCCCCATCGTCGCGATGGCGGATTTCATCTCGGGCGTGTTCAGGGCCTTGATCGTTTCCGCGTTCAGGCGGCTGATGATGGGCTTCGGCGTCGCGGCGGGGGCAAGGAGGCCGAACCACGACTGCATCTCGAAACCCGGAAGCCCCGCTTCTGCCATGGTCGGGACGTCGGGCAGCGGGTCCGCACGACTGGATGTCGTCACGGCAAGCGCCCTCAGCCTCCCGCTTTTGACATTCGGATGAACCGAGCCGACGGTGTTGAACAGCATCGACACCTCGCCGCCGATGGTCGCGGCGGTGGCCGGCGGCCCGCCCTTGTACGGCACGTGGACGATGCTGATGCGCGTCATCGACTGGAACAGCTCGCCGCACAGTTGATGCGTGCTGCCGTTACCCGCCGATGCGTAATTCAGCTGCCCGGGCCTCGATTTCGCGAAGGCGATGAGCTGCTTCAGGGTCGCGACGGGCAGCGACGGATGCACCGACAATACGTAAGGCATGCCCACCGTCAGCGTGATCGGCGCGAAATCCCTGACCGGATCGTACGGGAGCTTCGAGTACAGCGCCGGATTGGAGCCGTGGGTGGAATTGGTCGCCATCAGCAGCGTGTAGCCATCGGGCGCGGCGCGGGCCCCAACCTCGGCGCCGATCGCGCCGCCGGCGCCCGGGCGCGGATCGTTGACTACGGGCTGGCCGAGACTCTCGCTGAGCTTCTGGCCGAGCAGTCGGGCGAACAACTCGGACTGGGCCCCCGGCGCCTGGGGGACGACGATGCGCACCGCCCGGGTCGGATAATTCTGTGCGAGCGCCGATCCGGCGCCCGCTCCGGCCAGCGATGCGATACAGGCAAGGACTGCGGCACGTGCTCTCATTCCATCCTCCTCGGAGCAGACCTGACGTGGGGATTGAATTCCGGTATTACCTTATTGTGTACGAGTCACTGGCTGGTTGGCGACGCCAGCAGCATGCCCTGGCCCGGGACCGGGAGCCCCCTCCCCGCGGCGCGCAGCGCGGCCCAGAGGCTCGAGTTGAGATTCAGGAAAACCGGCTTGCCGAATTCGGACTCCAGAGCCTCGATGGCGTGGATGCTCAACCAGCGCCCGCCGGGCAGAACCAATCCCCCGGCCGACGGCGCTGCGGAAAGCGCCGCGCGGCCGAGCTCGATCGCCATCCGCATGCCGTCGGCGGCCTTGAGAGTGGCGTTCTCGGCCATCGTGCGGCCGCTCGCTTGTTGACCGGCCACTTCAATCCCCGCTTCTCCGAGGTAACGTGCCACCGCATCATTGAGCGGCTGGTGCCAGCGAGTGGCAAGGACCACGCTCCGAACGCCGAGATGCCGCGCCGCCGACGCGATCGCTTCCAGGTCGGTGTCGAGCGTCACTCCCACGCGCTGCTTCGCCTCCGTGATCATTGCGAGCACCCGCTTGCGTCCCAGCGCGGCCGAAACCGGCACGCCGGTCAGCACGATGCGGTCGGCACCGCCTGCGGCCAGCTCCTCGACATGGCGCCAGAACAGCGGCAGCTCGTGCTCGACCGCCTCGGTCGTGTAGTCGCCGATGTCGAGGCAGGCCATCATCAGCATCACGCCATCCGGTGCGATCCGGTAGAACTGGTAAGCCACGTTGTCGATCACCGGGTGCGGCGTGACGTAGGCGAGGCGGAACCAGGGTTCGGTCAGGGGTTTCACGTTCAATGCTCCTCTTCAGGGACTGGGAAGTGGCTCCCAGAGATGGCGGCTGAACCAGCCCATTGCTGATCTACAATCCTCAATGAACCAAAAACGGCAATTCAGCCACAGAGGTCACAGAGCACACAGAGAGATTCAAGGGGTTGAATCAGCACGCCACATTTACCAGATGGGGTGAGGCTTGAAAATAGCATACGTTCTTGATTTTCCTCTGTGAACTCTGTGTTCTCTGTGGCAAATAGTTTTTCTGGGATGAAGGAGTATGCATGCAGACACCGCGTTTTGTCATCGGAGTGGTTACCGCCGCCATCCTGATTGCGGGCCCAGGCACGGTTTTCTGCCAGCCATATCCGGTGAAGCCCGTCCGCATCGTCGTCACCGGGGTCGGCAGCGGGGGCGATTTCGCGGCGCGGCTGATCGCGCAGGGAGTTTCCGGCGCGCTCGGCCAGCAGATCATCGTCGACAACCGTGGCAGCGGCAATCTGCCGGCGGAGATCGTGTCGAAAGCGGCGCCCGACGGCTACACGCTGTGCCTCTCCGCAGCCCCGCTCTGGATCGGGCCGTTCCTGCGTAAGGCGTCCTACGACCCGGTCAAGGATTTCGCGCCGGTCACGCTGGTGGTGACTTCGCCCAACATCCTGGTGGTGCACCCTTCGCTTCCCGCGCATTCAGTGAAGGCGCTGATCGCCCTCATCAGGGCGCGGCCGGGGGCGCTGAATTACGGCACTTCCGGTGTGGGCGGCTCGGGCTTTCTCGCGGCGGAATTGTTCAGGTCCATGACGCGCGCCGACATGGTGCGCGTGAACTACAAGAGCGGCGGGCTGGCGATCATGGAGTTGATGAGCGGAGAAGTGCAGTTGTTCTTCGCCAACGCGGGCGCGGTGGCGCCGCACATGAAGTCGGGCCGGCTGCGGGCGCTGGCGGTGACCAGCGCGCAGCCCTCCGCGCTGCTGCCGGGATTGCCGACGGTGGCCGCCGGGGGATTGCCCGGGTATGAACTGGTGTCGGTGCAGGGCATCTTCGCGCCCGCCCGCACGCCCGCGGCCATCATCCAGCGGCTCAACCAGGAAATCGTGCTTTTCCTGCAACGGCCCGACACGAAGGAGCGGTTTTTCGCCGCCGGGGTGGAGTCGCTTGGCAGCACGCCGGAAGAACTCGCGGCGACGGTCAAATCCGAAATGGACCGCCTGGGCAAGGTGATCCGGGAAGCCGGCATCCGAGACGACAATTGAGAATTACCAAACTGCGTGACCATCAAGAACAGATCGCGCGACGCAACCACCCCGTCAGCTTCGCGTCCACCCCTCCTTAAAAAGGAGGGGATTGTTTAATTAATTCCCCTCCTCTCACGAGGAGGGGTGCCTCTGAAGGAGGCGGGGTGGTGTGGTTGCGCGTCACGCGGATACATAAAGCTCAATAAGCTACAATTAATTGGAATAGTGCGCCGCGCACGGGCGCGGCGGCCGGAAGGGGGAAAATACAAATGCGTGTTCCACTGAAACTTGTGGCGCTCGGCGTCGCAGCCTATCTCGCCGCCGCGGGCACCGTCTGCCAGGCGCAGGACTGGCCCAACAAACCGATCCGCATGCTGGTGGGATTCCCGCCCGGCGGCCCGACCGACGTGGTCGCGCGCATCGTCAGCGACAAAGTTTCGGCGCAGATCAACCAGCGGATAGTGATCGACAACCGGCCCGGTGCCGCCGGCAACATCGCCGTCGAACTGCTGACGAAGGCGAACGCCGACGGGCACACGCTCCTCTACTCTTCGAACGCGATCGCGCTCTCCCCCGGCCTCTACTCGAAGCTCGGCTACAACCCGGAGAAGGACCTCGCCCCGGTGACCGAGATCGGCGCCGGCTGTCTCATTTTCGTGGTGCACCCGTCGCTTCCCGTGAAGAGCGTGCAGGAATTCATCGACTACGCCAAAGCGCGGCCGGGCCAGCTCAACTACGCTTCCTCCGGGGCCGGCACGAGTACGCATCTCGCGGCGGTGCTGTTCTCGATGCGCAACGGCCTGCAGACGCAGCACATTCCCTACAAGGGGACCGCGCCGTCGCTGGTGGACATGATCGCCGGAAGAGTGCAGTTCCTGATGGGCGCCGTGCTGACCGCCGTGCCCCACGTCAAGGAAGGCCGGCTGCGCGCGCTCGCCGTCACCGGATCGAAGCGCATCCAGTCGCTGCCGGAACTGCGCACGATCGAGGAATCGGGCATGCCCGGTTTCGTGGTGACGACCTGGCAGGGCGTGTTCGCGCCCGCGGGCATACCGGCGCCGGTCCTCACGCGGATCAACGCTGAATTCGTAAAAGCGGTCAACAGTCCCGAGCTCAAGCCGAAGATCGAGCAGCAGGACATGGACCCGACCGGTCCGACGGCCCCCAAGTTCAACGCCATGTACCGCGCCGAACTCGCGCGCTGGACCAAGGTGGCGAAGGATGCCGGCCTCAAGGCGGACTAACCGCGGCGTCGCCGCGGTAGTCAGTGTTCCGGGTTCCGGGTTGCGGGGGCGGTGAAGTGGGCTGCAACTCGAGGGTTCCGACTTTAAACTCGGAACGTTGAACTCGGAACTCGGAACATTGTTATTCAGGCTTCACCCCCGCCATCTCCACGGCCCTCGCCCATTTGACGAGTTCCGCGCGCAGGAACTTGGCGAACTCCGCCGGGCCGGTGCCGGCCGGCTCGAAGCCGTCATTCGCGAACCGTTCCCGTACGTCGGCAACGCTCATGATCCTGACGATTTCCTTGCCCAGCACGGCGACCACAGGCTTCGGCGTGCCGGCCGGAGCAAAAACCGCATACCAGGACGCGGCGTCGAAACCGGGCACGCCCGACTCATCCAGGGTCGGCACGTCGGGCAGCACGCTGCTGCGCTTCAATATCGACACGCCCAGCGCCCGGATCCTGCCCGCCCGGATCTGCCCCAGCGCCGACGGAATCGAAGAAAAGACCGCCTGCACCTCCCCGCTCACCAGTGCGACGATGGAAGGCGCACTACCCTTGTACGGCACGTGCGTCATCTGCACGCCCACCATCGAGTTCATGATCTCCATCTCCAGGTGAGTGACGTTGCCAATGCCTCCGGAACCGTAGGCGATCTTCTTCGGCTGCGCTTTGGCCAGCGCGATCAGCTCTTTCACATTGCGCGCCGGAACGCCCGGATGCACGATCAGGACGGACGGCCCGATCGCGATCAATCCGACCGGGTCGAGATCTTTCCGCACGTCGAACGGCAGGCTCGTGAAGAGCGTCGGGCTCGCGATCGTGGAATTCGCCATCAGCAGCGTGTAGCCATCCGGCGTCGCCTTTGCGACGTAACCGGCTGCGATGTTGCCCGCGGCCCCCGGCCGGTTGTCCACGACGACCGATTGTCCGAGCGACGCGCTGAGGGGCTGGCCGACGGTCCGCGCGGACATGTCGACGCCCCCGCCCGGCTGGAACCCGACGATGAACCGTATCGGCTTGTAGGGATAAGGCTGTGCCGTGAGCGTTGCCGGCGACAGGGCGCAAGCCGCCCATGCGGCGATCAGGAACGAAAGCGATCTGGTCATGAATTTCCCTCGGTGACGCATATCCATTTCAAGGTTCAAGGTTCAAGGTTCAAGGTTCAAGGTTCAAGGTTCAAGGTTCAAGGTCTTTGGATTGGGCCTTGTACCTTGTTCCTTGAACCTTGTTCCTTGTTCCTTATCTAGCCTGGTTGCCTGAACAGACTCGTTACCGGCCTGTAACAAATCCCCTGCCCGCTCGTTGCAACCTCTTTCGCATCGCTCGCCGACAGCACGGCCAGCGCGCGGTACGGCGTCGTCATGTGAAAGCCAACTGATTTCATCCACTGCGGCTGGCGCGAGGCCGGGGGATAGTCGCCGGGCCGGGCGGCATCGAACACCAGGATCGCCTGGTCGTCGGCTACGGCGGGCGCCGTCGCCCCGGTCTCGAACAGATTGCGTATCCACACCTGGTAGGCCGGGCGAAAGCGGGCGCTCCACGTGCCGCCACCGCCGATATTCTTGTACGGCGCGCTCTCGAAGACAGCCGCCGATTCCACGTTGTAGAGGGCCATGTAACGCGGCGGCGCGGCGTCCCCCATGATCCTGAAACGTTGCGCCGTGAGCAACCCCGGAACGCCCACCATGATCCGCGTCTGCGCCGTATAGATATCATTCCATTCCTGCTCGAGTTCCGGCAGGGAAAACACATGTTCGACCATGTAGATCATTTGAGGGCCAGTCGAAAGCGTGACGAGACAAGACACCGGGCTTTCGCCGGTGTGACGCGCTGTTCTTTTACTTACTGCTAACCCGGGAGCTTATCGCCGTCCGGCGGCACCGCGACTTCGAACGCATTGGCGATTCCCGACACCATCGCGAAATAACCCATGACCGCGGTCAACTCGACCAGCCATTGCACGCCGTAACGGTTCTTGAGCGCGTCGAAGGCCGCCTGGTCGACGCGATTCGCGCGCGCCAGTTGCCGGGCGTAGTTGACGATCTCCCGCTCCTCCCCCGGAAACTTGCCGAGATCCCCCTTCCCCCGGAGGAGCTCGATGAGTTCGTCGCTGACGCCGTTGCGGCGGGCCGCGGCGACCTGGGCGGCCCACACGTACGCCGCCGCATACTCGCGCGACGCGGCCAATATGGCGACGGAGCGAAGCTTGCCCTCGACGATGCATTCGTGGTGGATGAACGGGACCAGGGGAATCAGCTGCGCCGCCAGCTTCGGGCTGTGGAGCAGCATGCTGAACGGCCCGCGGATCTGGCCGAACACTTTCACGATTTCGTCGGCGACCGCGTGATGCTCGGCGGGCAGTTCGGACTTGCTGGTGATCGGAGCAATGCGCGGCATGCCGGTATTCCTTCCTAATCAGACTTGATGTTCGCGCGCTGCGCCACCAGGGCCCACTGCTTAAGTTCCTTCTTGACCAGGTTATCCAGCGCCTCGGGCGACCCGCCGATCAGGGTCACGCCGATCTTGGCCGCCGTGTCCTTCACGTCCTGCTGCGCCAGTACCCTGTTGACGTCGCCGTTGAACTTGCCGATCACGGACGGCGGCGTCTTGGCCGGCACCATCACGCCGGTCCAGGCTTCGACGATCATGCTGGGATAGCCCGCCTCCACGATCGTGGGCACGTCCGGCAGCACCTGGGTGCGCTGCGGGCTCATCACCGCCAGCATGCGCACTTTTCCACTTTGCACCAACGGCCTGGCCGTCTGAAACACCATCATGCTGGCCCCCACGTGGCCCGCGACGAGATCGTTCATGACGCCGGCCGTGCCTTTGTACGGAACGTGAACCATCTTGGTGCCGGTCTCATGCTGGAACAATTCCATGGACAGGTGAAACACGCTGCCGGTACCGGCCGACGCATAGTTGAGATCGCCCGGCCGCCGCTTGGCCTGTGCGATCAGCTCTTTCACCGTCTTGGCCGGAAAGTAGTTGTTGACGACCAGGGAGAGCGGGCTCGTGCCCATTAGCATCACGGGCGCGAAGCTGCGCTGCGGGTCGTACGGCAGCTTGGAGTTCACCGCCGGAATCGTGCCGAAAGCGGTCGAGGTGAACAGGTAGGTGTAGCCGTCGGGAGCGGCGCGTGCCACGGAATCGATGCCGATGATGCCGGCCGCGCCGGCGCGGTTTTCCACCACGATCGGCACGCCCCAGCTCTTCGACAACTGCGCCTGCATCAGCCGCGACAGCGTATCGGCCGCGGTGCCCGGCGTGAACGGCACGACGAACAGGATCTGCTTCGCCGGATATTCCTGCGCGTGGGAAAGCGTCGGTAAAGCGGCGGCGCATAACAGCGCCGTTGCAACAATCAACTTGCGTGGTTTCATGTGGATATCCCCTGCAATTAAAAAGATTAACCGGAAATCCGCCTCCCTCAGACGGCAACGTGCGGCTGGCCTTTGCGGTACTTCACCGCGTCTAGCGCATGCTCCTTGAAATTGGCGTCCACCGGCAGCACCATCGAGGCCGAGCGGATCAACTGGTCGGCTGGCTCGAGGCCCGGCGCGCGGCCGCCCTCCTGCACGGTCTTCACGGCCTTGAGTAACCGCTGCCGCGCCAGAATGATGGCATTGTCGGTCGATACGAGAAGCTCCCTGGTCCGGTCCGCGATGATCCCGATGCTCTCCTGCACCGACGCATCCTGCATCGCGAGTCCTTTCACGCCGTTGTAATGGCGGCCGCTCTTCTGCTTGCCGCGATCGATCAGGTAATCGTTGGTGCGGTTGGCCACGGGCCGGAACGTGCCGGGAATCAGTTCGGCGTGAACGCCGTAGCCGTCCATGATGAGCTCGACATCCTTCTCCGGTATCGGCGCGGTGGGATGATACGTCATGGACCATGCCATGCAGTTCCCGTCGTCCATGGGCACCCACGCGTGGCCGTTCAAGGCGTTGTTCGCGTACGGCGGAATCAGCGTATACCAGGGCATGATGTACTGCGTGATGCGCCAGTAATAGCTTCCGGGATCCGCATCGCGCCGCGCCCCGATCAGCAGGCCGCCGGATGCGTCGAGGATGTCGAAAGTGGTCTTGACCGATTTCACCATTCTCGAGCCCCCGGTATTTTTATGAAACGGGTCGGAGGCCATGTCGCCGCGATGCAGGAAGGAAACGTGGCTGGAATCGATGCCGCCCTCAATCGCCTGCAGGTAGTTGCTCTCCTGCCATCGCTTGGTGACGACGCGGTGAGACTGGGGCAGGTGCACCCACTCGAAGCTCGGCAGCGGCGGTTTTTCCGCGGGCGGACCCATGTAAGCCCAGACGACGCCGCCCAGTTCCACGCAGGGGTAGGACTTCAGCTTGATGCGGGCCCGCATGCCGGTCTCTTCCGCCTCGGAGGGCAGATCCACGCACTGTCCGTTCACGTCGTACTTCCAGCCGTGGTACGGGCAGCGCAGCCCGCACTCCTCGTTGCGCCCGAACCACAGCGACACGCCTCGGTGCGCGCAGAACTCGTCGATCAGGCCGAGGCGCCCTTCGGTATCGCGAAAGGCAACCAGTTTTTCGCCCAGCAACTTCACGCGCACCGGCGGGCAATCCGGTGCCGGCAGCTCCGAGTCGAGCACCGCGGGTATCCAGTAGCGCCGCAGCAGCTCGCCCATCGGCGTGCCGGGGCCGGTGCGGGTCAGCAGGGTATTCAGTTCTTCAGCAAGCATCTTCGTTCACCTCTCATTATTTCTCGCGCACCCGGGCGCTGTCGATATCGATCTTACTGCCGAATGCCAGCAACTTGGTGAGCTCGCGCGTATTTTTGACCTTGTCCAGCGACCACAGGAGCTCGATCAGCTTGCCCGCGCGCTGCGCGCCGGCGATCGGCTCGACGTTCTCGCGCAGCTTGTCGTTCAAGTCCGTGTCGGAGAACGGGTTCTTGTGGTGCCCGGGGAACGGCCGCGCATCGCCTTTCACGACCGTGCCGTCGTTCAACTCGATCTCGACGCGTGACAGGTAGCCCATCTCCACGCGTTTGTGCTTGCCCATGGCGTGCGAGCCCAGTTCCAGCGCGGCCGTGCAGGTGACTTTCTTGATGAAAGCCTGCCGCACAGGATCGAGCACCACTTTCGGGCTGAAGCTCCCGACCGTGATGCTGCCGTCCAGCACCGCCGCCGCGACGATATAGGGCAGCGAATGGTCCGCGGTCTCGCGCGAGATCGGGTTCCACGGATCCTGGCGGATCTTGACCAGGTGATCGTAGGCGCCCTCCTCGGCGAACACGCGAATCTGCTTGATCTTCGACAGGTCCTTGATCCGCGACCGAGCCTGCATGGCGGCCTGGATGGCGCTTTGCGCCACGGAACCGACCGGCCAGCGCTTCATGAAGGCCTCATTCACCCGCGTAAGCGGCAGCTTCGGGTTCATGCACTCGCGCAGCACCGGGACCGGATCGTCCTTCATGTTCATTTTCTGGATGAAGCCGCACTTCCCGACGAATGGCCTGACCGCCGCCTCGACTCCCACCTGCGCGAGCAGACAGGCCTGCAGCGCGTTCCTGGCGGCATCGCTCCCGTTGAAGCGCTTCCACATGGAGAGGTCGCCGCGCTGGTTCAACTCGCCCGACTCGATCTCGTCGCTCGCGAAATGGGGCACCACCGTCATGCCCATCGCTTCGCGCGCCTGGTCGACATTCAAGTTCAGCAGCCTCGCGATGGCCGCGGTCGCGCCGAGAGTGGACAGGTTCGTGTAATCCCAGCCGCCCGGCGCGGTCGAGAATGCATCGAACGCGGCGCCCACCATTTCATAGCCGACGGCTATTGCCGACAGCAATTTTCTTCCCGGCGCATTCGTCCATTCGGCGGCAGCGATCACGCCGGAGAGGATGTCGCTCGAGTGGCCGCTATTGCGCTTGCCGACGAAAAAATCGTTGTAGTCGTGGCAGCGCAGGAGCACGCCGTTCGTCAGCGTGGCGAGCTCGGGGGAAGCGCGCTTGCGGGTGCCCCAGAGCACGCAGCCCTTGGCTCCGGCCGGAAAGCGGTAGGCATGCTTGCGCGCGTTCTGCGCAGCCGGATGCCGCAGCGCGGCTATGGAGACGGCGATGGAGTCGATCAGCGCGGCTTTCGCCCCCCGCTCCGCGCGCGCGTCGAGCTTGCCGGAGACGTTGACCACGTAATTCGCGATCATCTCCCCGACTTCGTCGCGGTACTGGAATTTATCTAAGTAACCCATCAAGTATGGCCCTTAATTTTTCACGAGAAATGGGTCGGAGTGAAATTCAGATGTCAAAAATGACTCCGGCCTAATTCATTCTTCATTCTGGAGGCGGCGGGGGAAACCACCGGCGACGAGTAACCGGAAACAACCTCCCCATTCTTGCTACTTCTTCCCGCCGCGCCGCGTTGCCGGCTTCTTCGCGTTGCGTTTCTTTCTCGCCGCGGCCGGTTTCTTTTTCGCTGGCTTTCTGCGGACCGCCGCGACTTTCTTCCTGGCCGCAGGTTTCCTGGCACCGCCATGGAACAGGTTCAAGGCAGAACCCTTGCGGAACCATTCGAGCTGCGCCGCGCTGAACGAGTGGTTGAGCTTCAGCGTCTCTCTGGTGCCGTCACCGTGCCTGACGCGGCACTCGACCGGCTTGCCGGGCGCCATGTCCTTCAGGCCGACGAGGCTCAAGCGGTCGTCCTCACGAATGCGGTCGTAGTCCGCTGGACGCTGGAAGGTGAGCGCGAGCAGGCCCTGCTTCTTCAGGTTCGATTCGTGGATGCGCGCGAAGCCGCGGACCATGACCGCGACGCCGCCCAGCAGGCGCGGCGACAGCGCCGCGTGCTCGCGGCTGCTGCCCTCGCCGTAGTTGGCGTCACCGACGATGACCCACTTGACGCCCTTCGCCTTGTAGTCGCGCGCGGTCTTGGAAACCATCTCCCCGGTAGCGCCCGTCAGCAGGTTCTTCACCTTGCCGGCTTCGCCGGTGTAGGCGTTGATCGCGCCCATGCACATGTTGTCGCTGAACTTGTCGAGGTGCCCGCGGAAACGCAGCCACGGGCCGGCCGGAGAGATGTGGTCGGTCGTGGTCTTGCCCTTGGTCTTCAGCAGCACCGGCATGTCGAGATAGTCCTTGCCGTCCCACGCCGGCCACGGCTGCATCAATTGCAGCCGTTGGCTCTTGGGATCGACGGTGAGCTTGACGCGGCTGCCGTCGGCGGGAGGCGCGATGTATTCGGCGTGCCCGCGGTCAAAGTTCTTCGCCGGCACTTCGGGCGCGCGTTTCGGCGGATTGAGCTTGAACGGCCGGCCGTCCGCGCCGGTGAGCGTATCGGCGAGCGGGTTGAACGACAGCTTGCCTGCGAGCGCCATCGCGGTGACGATCTCGGGGCTCGCGATGAAATTCATGGTCGTTGCCTGCCCATCGTTGCGCGCCGGGAAATTGCGGTTGTACGAGGTGACGATGGTGTTCGGCACCGCGGCCACCTCCTTGGCGCGGCGCCATTGGCCGATGCAGGGACCGCAGGCGTTCGCGAGCACGGCGCCGTTGATGTCTTTCAACGACTGCATCTGGCCGTCGCGTTCGATGGTGGCGCGCACCTGCTCCGAGCCCGGCGTCACCAGGAACGGCACGGCGGATTTCACGCCGTGCGCCTTCGCCTGCTCGGCGACATCCGCCGAGCGGCTCATGTCCTCGTAGCTGGAATTGGTGCAACTCCCGATGAGCGCGCTCGAGATCCGGTCGATGAACTTGTTGCCGGCATCACGCACCTCGGCGGCGAGCTTCGAGATCGGGCGCGCGCGATCCGGGGAGTGCGGGCCTACGACGTGGGGTTCGAGCGTCGAGAGGTCGAGCCGCAACACGCGGTCATAATATTTCTCGGGATTGGCTTCGACTTCCGGGTCTGGCTGGAGCAGGTCCATGTTCTTTTCCATCAGCGGCACGAGTCCGCCGCGGCCGGTCGCGCGCAGGTACATCGCCATGTGCTCGTCGGCGGGGAACATCGAGGTCGTCGCGCCGAGCTCCGCGCCCATGTTGGTGATCGTGGCTTTGCCGGTCGCGCTGATGGTACGCGCGCCGGGGCCGATGTATTCGACGATCGCGTTGGTGCCGCCGGACACCGTGAGCGCCCCCGCAACGTAGAGGATCACGTCCTTGGGCGCCGTCCAGCCGCTCATCTTTCCGGTCAGATACACGGCGATGTGCTTCGGGTACAGCACTTCCCACGGCAACCCGGCGATGGTTTCCACCGCGTCCGCGCCGCCGACGCCGACGGCGCACGCGCCGAGCCCGCCGGCGTTGGGCGTGTGCGAGTCGGTGCCGATGATGAGCGTGCCGGGAAAGGCGTAGTTTTCCAGCACGACCTGGTGGATGATGCCCGCGCCCGGCCCCCAGAAGCCCGCGCCGAAGCGAGCGGCCGCCGAACGCAGAAAGTCATAGACTTCGGTGTTTTCCGCGAGTGACTCGCGCAGGTCCTGCCCGCCTTCGACCCGGGCCTGGATCAGGTGGTCGCAATGCACCGTGGTCGGTACCGCGACCTTGTCGCGCCGCGTCTGCATGAACTGCAACAAGCCGGTCTGCCCGAGCACGTCCTGGAAAACGACGCGGTCGGGACGTAGGAAGAGATAGCTCTTGCCGGGTTGCATGTCCTGGCGTTCCGGGTCGTCGAGATGCCCCAGCAGCACCTTGTCGGCCAGAGTCAGCGGCTTGCCCAGGCGGCGGCGAACCACCTTGAGGTTTTTCGCCATGGTCGAGTAGACCCTGGCCGCCATTTCGGAGGTCGATTCAATCGTGATCATTTCTCAGTTCTCCAAACCTTGGAATTAACGCAGAACCGTTAGCATAGCCGATGGACTTATGATGTTAGGCGCTATAAAAGTTGAAATAAGCGAAGGCAGCGTCGATGGGCGACGCGTAGATCGGCACCCGGTCGATGATCGTCGCGGTCGTGCCCTCGACGGCGCCCGCAGCCGCGATCCAGTTGCACGTCTCGCGCGTGCCGCCCTGGGGGCCGCCGAATGCCGGCATGCCGGTGACCGCGTGGCCACGCACGCCGATGTCCTGGCTGGCATCGCCTTTCGGGATCTGGTACGCATCGAAGTGGGCCGCCATCGCCCTGATATCGCCCTTCGCCATGTGGGCGAGGAGCGCATCGTCGAACTCCTCGTTCAGCCAGGCATCCTGCTTTTGCGGCGTGTGCCAAAGGCCTCCCGAGCCGACCACGGCGACCCGCAATCCCTCCGGAAATTCCTCGATGATCTCGCGCACTGCGCGTCCCAGCTGGTAGCAGCGCATGGCGGTCGGCTGGGGCGCGTAGTAGCAGTTGATCAGGATCGGCACGATCGGCGTCTTGAGATCGGTCAGCGATTGCGCCGGCCGCAGGATCGAGTGGCCGATGCCTTCTTTCGGTTTCGGCATGTCCATGCAGAATGCCGGATCGATCCCGCGCTTCATCATCCCGGTCAGGAGCGCGACGCCCAGTTGCGGGTGGCCCTTGATCAGCGCCCTCCCGGGCGGCTGCGCGGGCTGCATCGCGCCGATGGGCGCCTGCTCGCTCGTCAGGGCGCCCTCGAACGTCTCGCCGACGTAGATGGAAAAGGCGGGGTAGTTGCTGAAGTCGAAGCACTCCAGCTGGTCGTCACCGATGATCACGACCACATCCGGCCGCGCGTCCGCCAGTTTCTTCCGCAGCACGGCGAAGCCATGCTGGACGCGCGCGTACTTCCGCCGGTTCGACTCGAGGTCATCGATTGGCACGTCCGCCCGGACCGGCCGCGCGCTGCGGGCCTTGTTCCAGTCCTCCGGCCTGCGGTAGCAAAAGGGGGTGTGGGCTGTCTGAAAAACACCGACGATCTGCGCCATGACTAATTCCTCTGTGAGCTCTGAGTTCTCTGTGGCAGAAACGTTTTTTCAGGATCTCACGTCATTCCGCCTTCACGCCGGTAATCTGCACGACTTTCTGCCACATGGCGACTTCCGACTTGAGACGCCTCGCGAAATCGGCGGGCGAGCCCGGGTGCAGATCCATCCCGCGCGACCGGAAGCTCGAGGCCACGTCCGGCAAAGCCAGCACGTCGTTGATCTCCTTGTTGAGCCGGTTGACGATGGCGGGCGGCGTTTTCGCCGGGGCGAAGAAGCCTACCCAGGAACGCTCCTCGAATCCCGGGAAGCCGGCCTCCGTGACCGTCTGCACGTCCGGGAGCGCCTCGGAGCGCTTCAGGCTGGAGACCGCCAGCGCCTTCATCCGCCCCTGCTTGATGAATTGCCACGAAGCGCCCGAGCCCGAAAGCATGTCCACCTGGTTGCCGAGAATGGCGGTGATCGCCGGCCCGCCGCCCTTGAAGGGCACGTGAACCGCATCGAGCTTGGCCAGCACCCTCAGCAGGTAATCGGCAGCGACATGCGAGGACGTGCCCACGCCGGCGGTGGCGTAAGTCAGGCGCTTGCCGCGATACATCCGGATCAGGTCCGGCAGGTCTTTCGCGGGATGCGAGGACAGCACGACGAACAGTCCCGGTGTTGAAACCGTGATGGCCACCGGTGCGAAATCCTTCAGCAGGTCGAACCCGACATCCTTGTAGAGCGTCACGTTGATCGAGGAAGCCGCGGTGTGCGCCAGCAGCGTGTATCCGTCCGGCGTCGCATCCGCCGCGATCTTTGCCGCGAGATTGCCGCCCGCGCCGCCCCGATTGTCAACGATAAACTGCTGCCCGGTCCGCTCGCTCAGCTTCTGGCAGATTTGCCGCGAGACCGAATCCGCGAATCCACCCGCCGCGAACGCGACGATGACGCGCACCGGCTTGTTGGGATAGGCCTGGGCCTGCGCGAGGAACGGCTGGCCGAAGAACACGGCGATGCCGAGCGCGATAATGGCTCGAACCCAACAGTGATTGGGCATCATGATTCCCTTTCCCTGGTCAAAACAGCCGCCGCTTAAAGCACCCGACAAAATGATTCCCCTCCTGCCCGAGGGTGAGCCGGGGTTTCGAAAAACGTGCCTGCGCACGTTTGAGCCGACGAACGCCCGACGCGATGCAGCGCGGCGGGACGGGGGGGTGCCCGCACAAGCGGGCGGGGTGGTGGGAGCAAGTAGCCCCCACGTAACCACCCCGTCTGCTTCGCATCCACCCCTCCTTGAAAAGGAGGGGAGTAAAGCAAGGTAGGTCATTTTATTGCTTCTGTGCGACGACCCGGCCCTCGGCGTTCACGAACACCCGGTAGCGGTTCTTGTCCTTGCAGGTGGCGAGGTAGTCGTTATCCTTCAGCCGTTGCGCGCTGACGACCTGGCCGCACGGCAACCCGAGCAGCGCGATCGTGGACGTGAGGTCCTTGGCGAGGTCGTCCGCGGCGAACGACGGCACGGCAAGCAAAGCCGGCAAAGCGGCGGTCAGGGCCCAGGCTTTCACACGTTTTCTCATAAGATTTCTCCCGCCATAAGGTTAGAGATTCTTGAACTTGTCCGGGTCCGAAAGTATGCCCCAGATCGCCTCGCGTGAATCCACGATGGCGCGGGCGAGCGGTGGATCGCTGTCCTGCAGCAGCGAGAGCACCTTGAGAAGCAATTGATCGTACGGTTGCCGCAATGCAACCAGGGTGGTCATGGCCCGCCCCTGGTAATGCGCCCGAAATTGATCCAGCAGGGCGTCGACCTGGTTCTTGAGCGTCAACTTGGTGAAGACGCCGATGGCATTGGTCTCCTTCAACCGCTTCTCCAGCCCCGCCAGGTCAAGCGGCGGCGCCGTTGGCTTCGGCGCAGGCGGGGCGGCGCCCTCCTTCTTTAGCGCAGGCGACGCGGGCGCCTTGGCCGGAGGCTTCGCGACGGGTGTTTCCGGCTTGGCGTTGTTCTGGTTGGTGGAAGCAGTCGCGGGTGGAACAGCCGGAGGGGGCGCCGGCGCGATCGCGACGGGCACACTCTGCTTCGGGGCAACTGGCACCGGCTTCGGCGCGACAGGCTGTTCCGGTTTCTCGACTGGTTGCTGCGACGCGAGCCAGGGCGGCTCCTGTTCAGGCATCGCGCCGGGCCTGGGCGACTCGGCCTGCCATGCGCGATCCATCCCGGCGCAACCCGCCGTCAGGAGCAAGAAGAAAATTCCGGCAGCGCGAACTAGTGGCGTCAGCATTACGCTCTCAGGCGCGGCAGCAGCGCCAGCGCGTTATCGCGATGGATGGCCCGCAGGTCGCTGGCGCTGAAACCCAACTCCATCAGGTCCTTGACGTTGGCTTCCGGGCTGCGCAGCGGGTAATCGGTGCCCAGCACGACCTGCGACACGGCAACGAGCTTCAGCAGCGGGGCCAGCGACCACGGGTTCGATGCATTTGCCGTGTCGTAATAAAATTTCTTCAGCTCAGCCAGCGGCCCGTCCGGCACCTGCCGGGCGAAATTCTTGTTCGCCTGGTAGAGCTGGAGGATGCGCCCGGTGAGCGACGGGAGAGTGCCGCCCGCGTGGGAAAAAATGAATCGGACTTCCGGGCAGCGCGTGGTCGTGCCGCTCACCAGCAGGCTGGTGATGGTGCGGGTGGTGTCGGTCGCCAGCTCGATGACGTTCTCCCCCACGCCGGGTATCAGGTTTCTGCAGCAATTGGCCCGCACGGGATGCGTATACACGACGGCCTTGCGCCGGTTCAGCTCGTCCATCACCGGCGCGAAGGCCGGGTCGCCGAGATACTGCCCGCCGTAGCTCGTCATCATGCAGATGCCGTCGGCCTTCAGCACATCCAGCGAATACTCGATCTCGCGCAGGCTCCCCTCCACGTCGGGAATCGGCAGCGAGGCGAACTGGCCGAAGCGACCGGGGTAATCGCGCGCCATGCGCGCGCCGTACTCGTTGCACTCGCGCGCGAGCACGCGCGCGGCCGCGGTGTCCCCGAACCACACGCCCGGCTCGCTGACCGACGTGATGGAGGTGGCGATGCCGGCCCGGTCCATGGCCTCGATCGACTTGGCCGGGGTCCACTCCATGAGCGGGCGCTGGCCGGTCTTGCGGGCGACGATTTCCTTGACGAACCCCGGCGGCGCCAGGTGGTGATGAACGTCGATCCGGAACGGCGCGGCGCCCGGCGCCGGCCCCACCGATTGGCATCCCGGCAGCAGCGTGGCTGCGCCAAAGGCGGTAAGCCCGCCGAGAAAAGTTCGCCGCGACAGCCCTTTGTCAGAATTCATACGTCCTCCTGCTTCATCAACTCGATATCAGGGAGTTCCGAGACTAACGCATTCTAAGCCACCCGAGAACTGCGTTTCAGCCACAGAGCTCACAGAGAGAGCAAGGGATTGAGTCAGCACGCCATGCTCACCAGATGGTTGGGGCTTGAATAGGACAAAGGTTCTTGATTTTTCTCTGTGAACTCTGTGCCCTCTGTGGCAAACGGCCCTTTCCTGGGTTAAACCTCCAGCTGGTCGGCCAGCTCTAGGAAATCCCGCACTTCGAAGTCCGGCTGGTGCGGTGTTTCCTCGTACGGCAGGCGATAGCGGTTGACGTAGGCGCCGCGGTAGCCGCAGGCCCGCGCCCCCATGATGTCGAAGGCGTGCGCGGCGACCATCATGATCTCGTGTGGCTCCAGGCCGAGCACCGTCGCCCCCATGCGGTACACCGACGGGTGCGGCTTGAACACTCCCGCCCTTTGCACCGAAATGAGCGCGTCGAACCCGAAGGGCATGCGCTCCTTCGCGAGGTGCTCGAGGTACTGCTGCTCGCCGTTGGACAGGGCGACGAGCCGGTAGCGCTGCTTGAGGCGTCGCAACCCTTCGGCCACGTCGGCGTACGGCGTCAAGCCCTGCCACGCCTGCATCAACCCGCGCACCTCTTCGTCCGTGAACGGAATGTGGTTGAGCCGCAGGCAGTAAATCAGCGCTTTGCGGCAGGTCTCGAGATAGCCGCTGTGGCCCAGCAGCATGAGACTGTCCTGGTATTGCTCGATGCGCTGGCGCGCGCGCCACTGGTCGTAGAAAACTTCCGCGCTCACGGGAGTTCCCTTCTTCCGCAGGAACTCGCGCGTCGGCGGCGTCATGCTGCCGGTCAGATCCAGCACCGTGCCAAAGATATCAAAGGTGAGGGTGGTGACGAGAGCGTAGGGGTTGGAGGCCATGGCGAAAACGTCTTTGCTGTTATTGGAGGGGCATGCCGACCTGGCGGATCAGCTTCGCGTACTTGCTGATTTCCGATTTGACGTAGGCCTGCATCTCCTCGGGCCGGTTGCCCACCACGATATAGCTGAGATCGTCCAGGCGCTTCGCGATCTCGGGATTGGCGAGGACGGCAACCGCCGCCTTGTGAACGGTCTCGACCACCTCCCGCGGTGTCTTGACGGGCACCATCAATCCGGCCCAAGCCATGACCTCGTAGCCGGGAAGTTCCTCGGCGATCGGCGGAACATCAGGGAGCGCGGCCACGCGCCTGGGCGCCGTCACGCCCAGCGCTCGCAACCTTCCGCTGCGCATGTGCGGCAACCCGGTGGCGATGGGAGTGAAGTAAACCGTGGTCTCTCCCGCCAGGACGGAAGTGAGCGCGGGGCCGCCGCCCGTGTAGGGAACGTGCGCCATCTTCACTCTGCCCAGGCCATTGAAATACTCCGCGGCGAAGAACGTGCCGCTGCCGGTGCCGGCCGAAGCATAATTGATGTCGCCGGGGCGCGCCCTCGCGACATGCAACAGCTCGCGCACAGACCTGGCCGGAAGCGAGGGATGCACCACCGCCACGAACGGTGACAATGCCAGCATCGTCACCGGCAGGAAATCGTTGAGGATGTCGTAGGAGAGCTTGCGATAGAGCGTCGCATTGATGCTGTGATTGGTATGGGCGAGGAACAGGGTATAGCCGTCCGCCGGCGCCCTTGCCGCCACTTCCGCGCCAATATTGCCGCCGGCGCCGGCACGGTCGTCCACGATGACCTGCTGCCCGAAGGCCTGGGCGAGTCCGCTGGCGACGATGCGAGCCACCGTATCCGGGTTGCTGCCGGCCGAGCTGGCAACCACCACGCGCACCGGCTTGGCCGGATAGCCTTGCGCCCAAGCGGTGCCGGAAAGCGCTAACGCAAGGCCGCCGGCAGCGATTAAAGCCACAACTGACCAGTGATCCTTCATGGCGCAGAAAAAAAGGTGTCAGGAACCTTTAATGGTGCAGAGCACGATCAGTCAGGAAGTTTCCCTATACACAAATTAAAGGTTCCTGACACCTTTTTTCGCCAAGGCATGGACAGATTACCACCACCAGGACCCGCGGCAGTGCACCCTCGCGCTGGTTCTGTTGATTGACCTCCTGCAAAGCCGGCGGTTACAGTGCCCCCTCACAGAAACGAGGAGCAGAACATGAGGTGCAAGATCCTGGCCGCCGCCATCGCGGTGCCCCTGTTGCTCGCGGTTCCGGCCGCCGCGCAGGCGCAGAAATACCCGGCGAAGCCCATCCGGATGATCGTCGGCTACGCGCCGGGCGGCGGCAGCGACATCATGGGGCGGCTGATGGCGCAGCAGATCACCGAGGCGCTCGGCCAGCAGGTCATCGTCGAGAACCGCGCGGGCGCCGCGCAGAACGTCGCCGCCGAGTACATCGCCAAGCAGCCCGCCGACGGCTACACGCTGTTCCTGAGCTCCGCCGCGCTCGGGGTCAACATCAGCCTGTATCCGAAAATAAACTACCATCCGGAACGGGACTTCGCGCCGGTGGCGGTATTCGCGACCGCCCCCAACCTGCTGCTGGTGCACCCCTCGTTTCCGGCGAAGAACGTGCGCGAGTTCATCGCGATCGTGAAGAAGAATCCCGGCAAGTTGAATTTCTCCTCGTCCGGCAGCGGCAGCGCGCAGCACCTCTCCGGCGAGTTGCTGAAAATCCTGATCGGCACCGACTTCACTCACGTGCCGTACAAGGGCAGCGCGCCTTCCATGACCGCGCTTGCCAGCGGCGAAGTGGATTTCTCCTTCAACAACATTCCGTCGTCCCAGCCGCTGATGACGCCGGGGCGCGTGCGGGCGCTCGGCATCACCAGCCTCAAGCGCTCGCCGCTGCTGCCCAGTTTGCCGACCCTGGACGAAAGCGGGCTCCCCGGCTTCGACACGCAGACGTGGTACGGCGTGCTGGTCCCGACCGGGACGCCCGCCGAGGTCATCAACACCTTGAACGGCGTGATCGTGAAGGCGGTCCAGAAACCGGATTTCCGCGAGCGTCTCTCCCAGATGGGCGCCGATCCGATCGCGGAGAGCCCGGATTACTTCCGCAAGATGCTCGCGCAGGAGATCGAGCGCTGGGCGAAGGTGGTTAAACTTTCGAAAGCCAAGCCGGAGTAAAGAAACGGGTCGGCCGGCAACTTCAATTTATCGGGTACACTGGGCGCAGCGTCACGAATCGACAGCTTCAGCAACAAGTGGGAGGATCCCCGTCGTGAACATCGGATACAACGGCCTTTGGGGCCTGCTGATACTCGCCGGCGATATCTGGGCGATCATCAATATTTCTCAAAGCTCCGCCACCAACGGCAAGAAATTGCTCTGGATACTCCTGGTGCTGCTGCTGCCGCTGCTGGGCCTGATCCTGTGGTTCTTCCTCGGGCCGCGGGACGGCAAGGCTTAGAGTGCCTTCGCGCCGCCCTCCCTGTTCAAAGCCGTAGCCCGCCTACTCCGACCGCAAGCCGGTGATCTGGATGACCTTCGTCCACTTCGCCACTTCGTCACGGAGGTAGCGCGCGAACTCGTCAGGCGTATTGCCGACGGGATCGAAACCCTGGGCGGTGAGCTGCTCCTTCATGTCCGGCGCGCGAACGATGCGCGCGACTTCACGATTCAGCTTGTCCACGATCGGTCGCGGCGTGCCGCGGGGGGCAACGATGCCGTTCATGTTGTCGGCCGAAAAGCCCGGATAGCCGGATTCGGCGACCGTCGGCACCTCCGGCAGTGACACCGACCGCGCGAGCGTCGTCACCGCGAGCGCGCGCAACCTGCCCGCCCTGACATGCGGCGCGGCGGGCGGCAGCGCGGTGAATCCCAGCTTGACGTGCCCGCCGATGAGATCGGTGATTGCCGGTGCCGCGCCCTTGTACGGAATCTGCACAAGCCTGGTTCCGGTCGAGATGGCGAACAGCTCGCCGGCGAGATGCCCCGCCGTCCCCCTTCCCGGCGACACGTAGCTCACGGCATTGTTCTTCGCGAACTGCGCGAGCTCGCGCACGTCGCGCGGGGGGAGCGTCGGATGCGCCGAGATCAGCACCGACGATATCGCCGCGAGCGTGATCGGGGCAAAGTCGCGAATCGGCTCGTAGCCGGCGTTCGCATGAAGCATCGGAGCGATGATGAAATGCATGCCGACGAACGCGAGCGTGTAGCCGTCCGGCGGGGCCTTCGCCGCCACCGCGCCGCCGATGATGCCGCCCGCGCCCGGACGATTGTCGACGACCACCGGATAGCCCCACGCCTCGTTCAGCTTCTGACCGATGATGCGCGCAATCACGTCGGTGGGGCCGCCCGCGGTGACGGGAACGATCACACGGATGGGCTTGGAAGGATATGGCTGCGCAGCCGCGCCGGTGGCGGCGAGCATGAGCGCGAGCGCAACCACCAGTAAACGTAAGGGATTCATTCCATTTTTTTGTGCGAGCCTGATTCGTCTGCTGCCGCAGAGCCTGCCGTTTCGGCAAAGTGAGCCTGCCCCGGTCATCCGACTTTGCATTGGCGGTCCATCGCCTATTTGTAATCTTACTGGTTGCCGATCCCGATCTCCTTGATGATCTTGCCCCAGGTTGCCAGCTCAGAGCGCACCAGCTCGCCCATTTGCTTCGCCGTGAGGTTAAGGGGCTCGACGCCCAGAGCGGCGAAGCTTTTGACGGATTGCGGCTCCGGAAGAATCTTGTAGATCGTGTCGCCGAGCTTCTTGACGATGGGCGCGGGCGTGCCCGCCGGGACGAATGCGCCCCACCAGCTCTGGGACACGAAATCCGGAACGCCGGCCTCGATCATGGTCGGCAACTCCGGCGCGAGCGAGGAGCGCTCGGGGCTGGTGCTCGCCAGGGCGCGCA
>CAZFRR010000174.1:0-9877 GCA_964521405.1 uncultured Streptomycetaceae bacterium
GCGTTAGGCACGACAAAAGTGTCGAAATTGGCGCCAGACGCGAAGCAAACCGCAGCCAGGTTGGACACCTGGCGAGGATTTGCGACAAAGTATGGCGTCAATTGTCGGCATCTTTTGTTCAGCGAATTAGCGACTCAGGACACTAGTGTTTGCCCGAGATCGAGACCGCCTTGCGGATGAAGCTCTTGCGCTCGGTGGGGTCATTGATCTCGTCGGAGATGAGGAGGTAGAGCTCGGCTTCGTCGCGCGCCTGGGCCGCGGCACGCTTTACCACCACCTTGGCGATGGCGCCGATGTACTGCGCCAGCGCCGTCTCGGCCCGCTGCAGCACCTCCGGAGTGAATTTCTGGGAGATCGGCGTGGAAGCCTCTTGCCGCGGGGGGGACTGAAGCGGCCCTGAGTGCGGCGCCGAATGCTCTCCGGCAACGAATTTCTTGATGAATGCCGCGCGCGCTTTTTCATCGGCAATCTCGCCTGCGACGGCCTCGGCCAGCGCGGGGATGGATTGCGCTTTCTTGGCCGCGTTGCGCACCACCACCGCCGCGATCGGGCCAATGTGCCTCGCGATATCCGCCTCGACGCGCTTGACCTGCTCCCGGTCGAGGACGACCCCGGTGAGCCCGGTCATGCCCCCGCCCCTGGCGGGCACGGCAAGCACCGTCGGTTCGGCCAACAGCGGCACGGTGCGATCCGATGAAGCGGAGGACACGCTGCCCATCAGCTTGCGCTTGAACGCGGCCACGCTCTGCGGCCGTTCGTCTTCATTGGGCTTCAACGCCCAGTCAACCGCCGCCAGGAAGTCAGTCGCATAACCCCTGCCCGCGGCCGCTGTCACCACGGGCTGCAGGATGTCCAGTTTCACCCGCGCCGCCGCCTCGATCGGCCGGTTGCCCGTCAGCATCCAGTACAAGACGCCGCCGAAGGCATAGAGATCGCTCCACGGGCCCTGATTGCCGTGCGAGTGATATTGCTCGAACGGCGCATAGCCGGGGGACACGACGGCTGTCAGTTCCTGGTTTGCGCCCGTCAGATGCCGCGCGGAGCCAAAGTCGATCAGCACCGCGCTGCCGTCCTCGCGAATGAAAATATTGGAGGGCTTGATATCGCGGTGGAGATAACCTGCCTTATGGATGATCTCCAGCCCGTCGAGCAGCGGACCGGCCAGGGCCTGCAGCGTCGGCTGCGGCAACGGGCGGCGCGGGCCGATCCACTCCGAGAGCGGCTTGCCATCCACGAACTCCATCACCATGTAGCCGGTCTTGTTCGCCTCGAAGAAACGCATCACCCGCACGATGTTGGGATGGTGGAACGAGGCCAGCGTCTTCGCCTCGTCCATGAAGCGCTGCAGCCCCCAGTGGAACGACTCGGCCGCCTCGCCCGGCTTGGGCTGCACCGTGCTGTCCTCGCCGCGGGCGGCAAAGTTGCTCGGCAGGTACTCCTTCAACGCCACCTTGAGGTTGAGGTTGGCGTCAGTCGCGAGATAGGTCAGGCCAAAGCCGCCGGCGCCGAGCACGGATTCGACGCGATATTCGTGCAGCGCGTAGCCGGTGGGGAGCGCGTTGGCGACTTCAGGCATGGATTAGAACCCGGACCTGGCCGCCGGCGAAAACCGACGAATGCCGATCAACAAGCTGGATAAGCCGCAGATAAACGCAGATAAACGCGGATGCAAATACAAAAACAACGAACGGCTTCCTTCTAACTCTGTGCAGATCTTGATCTTGGTTTTATCTGCGTTCATCTGCGTTTAGCTGCGGTTCCATTCTTACTTCTTTTCGATGAGCTCGATCGCCTTCTCCAGGCTGCGGCGCATGCGGTTGAAGGATTTCGAGAGCTGCGCCACCTCGTCGCGGCCCTTCTCGGAGAATTCGGGGATTTCCAGGTTGCCGGTCGAGATCTCGTTGGCCGCCTTCGACATCCTGGTGATCGGGCGCACGATCAGGAGACTCATCATCAGGTTGAGAATGATGAACAACGCTACGAAAACCGCGGAGAGCGAAATCATGAAGGTAAAGAAGGCGCGGTTTGCATTCTGGATTGGCAGCGACATCGGCACCGAGACGATCTGCGCCCCGATCACCTCCATATGCTTCCAGCCGTAGCCGTTGTTCGGCCCGTAGATCCTGACCATCGCGGGCGGCGCCTCGGCGGCCGTGGTGTGGCAGGAGAGGCAGGCCTTGTCCTTGATCTGGAAGGGGCGTGCGAGGTAGAGCGAGCGCCCGGTCGGCGTCTCGCGCAGGCCGCTGATCTCCCCATGCTCCGGATTGCCGCGAAAGATATTGACGATATCGGTCTCCCAGTCCACCGCCCGGTTGCGCGGGTTGGTGGGATTCAACGCCGCCTCCTTGTAGCTGTAATCGGCATACTTCTTGCGCAGCTGGCCCATGATCTCGGTCGCCGCGTACGCCGGCACGGACTGCGGGTGGAATTTCTCCTCGTCATAGGGCAGGAGCGGCCGCACCTGCGCGAGGGTATAGCCGCGCATCGAGAGCGCCGCTTCCATCATCACGCCGGCGCTGCGCAGCACCTCATCGCGTGCATTCTTGTGCAGGAGATCGTACGAAATGTAGCCGGTGACGCCCAAGCCCAGCGCAAACACCAGCAGCAGCACCAGGTTGAATTTTAGTCTCAGCCCCATGGTTATCCCCCCCCTTGTGGTTCGAATCCGCCGGCAGCGATCAGCAGTATAAGTTGGATTTTCTCATTAAGCCAATGCGATCAGCGGGCTATTTATTCAATAACTTCTGCGCCATGGCGCTGCGGGCACGCAGGAATTCGGCCCGCGAGACGCGCCCATCGCCATCCGCGTCCACGCGCTGGAACGCCTTTGCCATGCCCTGGAAGCGCTCCATCTCGCGCCGGTCCAGGTAGCCGTCGCCGTTGGCATCGGCCGAGCGGAAATCCTGTTCCGACTTGCGCATGAATTCCTCGAGAGTGGGGGCAGGCCGGCCGTCCCGCTCGCGCGACGGACGGTCGCGAGACGGATCGGGATTGTCCGCCGCGGCCGTTGAGGCCGCGGCCTTCTCCCGCTGCGCCTGCCGCCGGGCTTCCGCGAGCCGCTCGGCCTCCTGCTGTTTCGCAATACGCTGCTTCTCCGCGCTCTGCTCAGCAGCCATCCTTTCCGAGTTGCGATGCTTGTTCCATGCGCCGAACGCGAACAGCACCACCAGCACCAGCGCGCCGATTCCCAACCAGCGCAATCCGGAAGATTCGGGCGGCGTGGCGGGACGCGGTTGCGGCCTGGATGTCGGCTGGCTGTTTACCGTTGGCGTGGCTGCGGTATTGGACCCCGCCGCCGGGGCCTGCCGTACAGTACGCGCCAGCACAGTCGTCGCCGCCCCGCCCATCAACCCCGCCCGCCACTCGGCGACGCTCTGGGGACGTTGCTTTTCATCGAGCAGCAGCGCCCATTCCACGGCCCGCAGAAATGGCTGGCTCACCCGGCCCCGCAACGGTGCCAGGCCGGCCGCAATGGTGTCGTTCTTCAGGCGGCTCACCGCGTCGGGCGGATTGTCGTTCGCCAGCGCGCGGTAGAGCACACCGGCCATCGCGTAAATGTCGGACCAGGGGCCCTGATTGCCGTCCTTTGAGTACTGCTCGAGGGGCGCGTAGCCCGGCGTGAGCACCGACGTGAGGCTCTTGGTCGCGCCCCCGATCGCATGGCGGGCGGCGCCGAAGTCGATCAGCACCGGGCTGCCGTTCTCGCGCAGGAAGATGTTGCCCGGCTTGATGTCGCGGTGGAGAAATCCCGCCGCGTGCACCGCCTCCAACCCGTCGAGAAGCGGCATCAGTATCGCCTTCAGCCGGGATTCGTCCGGCTGCGGCAGGCGCTTAAGCCACTGGTTCAGCGCCTCGCCCTTCTCGTATTCCATCACCATGTAGCCGGTCGAGTTCGCCTCCAGGAAACGCATGACGCGAACGATATGGGGATGGCTGAACTTCGCCAGCGTGCGCGCCTCCAGGATGAATCGGTCCAGCCCCCAGTTGTAATCTTTCAGGAGCTCGGTCGTGATCGGCACCACGCTGCCGTCGAGCGCGCGCACGGCGAGGTCGGTCGGCAGGTACTCCTTGATCGCGACGTGCTTCTCGAGATTGACGTCCCAGCCGAGGTAGGTCATGCCGAAACCGCCCGCGCCGAGGACGGAATCCAGCCGGTACTCGAGCAGCATCGAGCCGGCCGGCAGCGCGTTGTGGTAGGTGGTGGCGTCAGCCATCCGGCTGAAATGATGAATGATGAATGATGAATGATGAACGAGTAGCGTGATCCCACCTCGTTCGCTCTGCCCTCATCCCTCCGCCCTCATCCCTGCCCTGCTAACGCTTGTTCCATCGCGGCGAGCAGGGCTTCCGGGTCCTGGGCGCCGGAGACGCCGACACTGTGGTTGAAGATGAAGAATGGCACGCCCCCGATGCCGGCGCTGCGGGCCTCGACGTCGGCACGGGCAATCTCCGCGCGGCCCTCTTCGCTGGAGAGGTAATCCGCCACCGCCTTGGGGTCGAGGCCGGCGCGCGCCGCGATCTCAGCCAGCGTTTTCGCGTCGGTCAGGTTGGCGCCCTCGCTGAAGTGGGCGCGGAACAGCTCCTCGGCCAGCGGGTCCTGCTTGCCGTGGCGCTCCGCATAGAGCATCAGGCGATGCGCATTCAACGTGTTGGGCTGGACCTGCATCTTCCCGTACTCGAACAGGATGCCGAGCTGGCGGCCCGCCATGACGACGCGCTCGTTCACACCCTTGCCGCGCGAGCCGAACTTGCGCGCGACATATTCCTCGCGCGGAATGCCGCTCTCGGGAAGGTCCGGGTTCAGCTGGAACGGAAGCCAGCGCACGGCCGGCTCGGGCCCATCGGGATGACGCTCGCGGTAGGCGGCCAGCGCCTGCTCCAGCTTGCGCTTCCCGATGAAGCACCAGGGTCAAACCACGTCGGAAACGACGTCTATGTTGAGTGTTTTTTCATTCATTTCGCTCTCCCGTTGCACCCAGCGGAATCTTAAACCACAACGGGCGCGAAGGACACATCGGAAACCGGAAAAAAAGTGCCGCCCGGACGCCGGGAGAAACTAGAATGCACCTGGACGCGCCGCTACCGGGCGCATCGAGGACAACGGAGACCGGCAATGGATCTGGGAATCAAGGGCAGGCTCGCGCTGGTGACGGGCTCGACGATGGGCATCGGGCGCGCCATCGCGGAGACCCTGGCAGCCGAGGGGGCGCGCGTGATCGTCAACGGCCGCAACGAAGCCACGGTGAAGGACGCCGTTGCGGCGCTGTCGCGGCACGGCGAGGCGCATGGCATCGCGGCGGACCTCGCCACCGCCGCCGGGGCGCGAAAAGTGGAGGATGAATCAGCCAGGATCGGGCCGGTCGACATCCTCGTCAACAACGTCGGCTTCTTCGAGGTCAGGGAATTCGCCGGGATCACCGACCAGAACTGGCTCGACACGTTCGAATTGAACGTGATGAGCGGCGTGCGACTGTCGCGCGCGCTGCTCCCGGGAATGCTGGAGCGGAACTGGGGGCGGATCGTGTTCATCGCCAGCGACCAGAGCGCCAAGCCCAATCCCGGCATGGCGCCTTACGCGATGTCGAAAGCCGCGCAGGTCTCCATCGCCCGCAGCCTCGCCGAGCTCACCAAGGGCACGCGCGTGACCGTCAACAGCGCGCTCGTCGCCCCCACTTGGTCGGAAGGCGTGGAAGCGTTCCTGAAGAAGATAGCGCCCGGGCTCGGCAAGACCGTGGACGAGATGCGCACCGCGTACTTCGAGACCACCGGGGTGTCTTCGCTCCTTCAGCGCTGGGCGACGCCGGGAGAGATCGCCTCCCAGATCGCGTTCCTGTGCTCGGAGCGGGCTTCCGCGATCAACGGCGCGGCGCAGCGCGTCGACGGCGGGATCATCCGCTCGTTGTTTTAAATAAGCCGCAGATACACGCGAATAGAACTCAAGAATCCTTCTGCATTCTGCCTTGTTTCCTCTCGCCGCCCCCAAACTTCTCTACCATCAATGGCGATGCCGTCATCACCCGACTTCGCATCAACGCGCTGCGCCGGCCGGAGCCGATGGTGATGGCGACGGCTTTCCCAGCCGGTATCCCCGCTCGGGGGGCGTCCCGGCCTCGAAATGAACCGGCGCCAGGGCCGGGACCCTGACGTCGTTGCAGACCTTCTTGACGCGATAGACCTCGATCGGTGGCTTCCACTTGTCTTTCAATTCGCAGGTCACTTCCACGCAGCTGATGCTCTTCAACCAGGAACAAATCTTCAATTCCGAGCCATCGGCCTTTTTTATTTCGGCGAGGAAGGGCGAGCCCGGATAGAAGGGCTTGTTGGTGCCGGCCTCCGAGCTCACGTCCTGCAGCAGCGAATAAAAACTGCCGTTCAATTCCAGGAAATCCAGAACATTCTCCATGAACCGGGAAAGATCGGTGGCGTACGAGAAACCCCCGATCATATCGGTAATGAGCTGAAATTTTCCCAGTTCCTGCAACGTATACTCGCGCAGGCGCCTGCCGAACAGGTACTGGATCTTGTTGGCTTCGAGGCCGGCGGCGGCTTCATGCCAGAGCGGTGTTCTCCGGTCCTCTATGGAAATGGCGACCGACCTGGCTTTCGTGCCGCGCCGCTCCCTGCCTTCGACGTGCATGGAGTCGTATCTTGGAGAGTAATAATCCAATATGGCCCGGCCCTGGCCCGCCCCGACATCCAGCCATCGATCGTTCGGCCCCAGGCTCGCCAACGAATCATCGAACCCGTCGGACAGGGTAAAGGTATAGGACAGGAGCGAGCGGTCGATGACATAGCCCTCGGGCACGGCATCTCCCCGGCTCCGATAGATGTCTTCCTGTATGGAGATCTGCTCTTCGATCTTGGGACTGGCGCCACCTTGGGAATAGGCGGGCCCCAGCCACAGGGCTTGAAGCACCAGCAGGGCCAACAGGCGTATCCCGGTATTGGGCAGGTCTGTCATCGCTTCATTTTCGCAAACGGTCAAACATCTTGCCAGTGCGGATGGCATCGTCAAAACTCGACCAGGCATAGTCGAACTTGCCGGTGAAGCCCAGGCTGAAAGCGGCCGAGGTCAGCGCGCTGACAAAGGTGATTTGCAGCTCTTCCGTGGCCGATGAATTGCTCCCGGATCCTTTCGGCGGGGGCTCCATCGGGAACTGGGCATCTTCGTGGTGCGCGTCCCGGATCGAGATTTCGATGATGTCGCTGCGGACCAATTCATAGAAGAGCCCGTGGTCGCGCACCTTGGTGACTTGCTGGTCGGACCCGACCAGGATCAAGGGTTTATTGAGCCGCTTCAGAAAATTGGATAATTCCTTGCCGATGCCCGCGGGATCGAGCAGGATGCCGCCCGCGGCGGAAGCGCCTTCTGCCAGCGCGATGGCCGCCGCAGTGCCGCCAAACGAGTGCCCGGCGAGTATGATCCGGTTGACATCGATGCGGCTATCGAGGGCTTCCGGGCGGCGGCGGATGGATTCGACGATACGCGCGAGTGTCCTGCCATTGCCGACCCAGGGCCCCTTGTTGGGGAGCTGCACGACCAGGCTGTGCATGCCCCAGGTTGCCAGGTGCATGGCCTGGTAGGCGTGGCTCTCCTTCGAGTTTTCATAGCCATGCAGCAGGATCACCAGCGGCGCTTTTTCAGCGGGAGAGGATAAAAACAAATCCGCCCTGATGCGCTCGGTGGCCGACAGCTGCAAATCATGGTCCTGCTCCACCGACACGCTAAACGGCCCGCGCAACCTGAATTGATCGACATCGGCCTTGTGATTGAGCAGATAGCCCCGCAGATCATTCAGGTTCGAGGCACTGATCGAGGTTAAGCCGGTACCCGGCATCCTGGCGCAGCCGCCGGCCAGCACAATCCAGGCCAGGGCGAATAAAAGGACAAACCTGAGGGAAAGGTTACTGCGGGCGGGAAATGTCCAATTCATTGAGTGAATCATACCAAAAGCCTGCAACTGTGATATCAAACGCGAATATGAAGTCGCTACTGGCAAGCCTGTTGCTAGCAGCCTGCGGATTGTTCGAGGCGGCTGGCGCCGGCGCGGCATCACGCCCGCAGCCGCCGGCCATGACCCCCGAGGAGAAGGTGCTCGCCTCCGACTACGTCGTCGTCGGCGCGGTCGTGGACATCATCTGCGTCGAGCGGCGGCCCGGAACGCCGCGCGCCGTCGAAATCGATCAAAAGCTATGCAATGACGACTGGGCGCAGGGCGCCCACTGGGTCGTTCGCATCGACCGGCTGCTGTGCAGCAGATTGCCGCAGGACCCTTACGTGTTTGTGCGCCTCGAGCCCGCCACGGAATTGCGCACGGTGCGGCAACAGCGCGAGCACTACCTCGCCCGCGGCACGGTGTTTTTTCTGCAGGAAGTGGCGGGCCGGGACGGCACGGCAGTCTACTGGTTCGCGAAGGGCCGGCGCATCGCCTTTCCGCAAGCCGCCTCCACGCTGACCGAGCTCGCGCCAGTGCTCGCCAGGCACCAGCACTGCGGGGGATGAAGCCCGGGTCCTGCCGGCGAACTACCCCCGCAGCAGCGACAGGTCAACGGGGCGGTCGAAGAAACCCGGCACTGCGGCAAGGAAGCGGTCAGTCTGCCCCTTCTTCCAGCCGCCGTATTCGCAATTGCCGCGGAATTTCGTTTCGATATCGCCACGGGTGAGCGGTTCGTGCGAGCCGCCGCGGATATGAGGCTGGCGCTCCTCCACCACCCGCCCGTCCTTGAGAGTCATGCGGACGTGGCCGGTGTAGGCCTTGGGATAGGGATCGTCCGGATTCACCACGTAACGCACCTTCGACGCCAGCGCCAGGATGCGCGGGTCCTGAACAGTCTTCTCGGTGAACGCGGACAGCCCTGCGCCGCCGGTCACGAACGCGACCGCGATATTGAACGGCGCGCTGAACTTCGCGACGTACTCGTTCGGCGGCCGGTGCTTCGATGCGAGCGGCTCCCACAGGCGATGGACATAGCCCTCCGCGGTCTCGCACAGGATGGCGGTCACGTCCTCGGCGCGTATGCCTTTGTTCGCGAGCCGTAGCGCGCAATCTACATACGGCTGGTTCATGGTGCCGGTCGCATACGGCTTGAAGGTGATGTCCTGCATCACCCATTTCTCGCCGAAACCTTCGGTCAACACCGCGTAATTGCCCTGCGCCGAGCGCGCGAAGCCGTTGAACAGGCCGTGGGTGCCCTCGAACACGGTGCGCGGCCCGAGGAATCCCTGCGCGCCGAGGCGCGCCGCCTGCAGCCCGGCCTGCGCCGCCCAACCGGGATGGATACGCTTGGTCCATGCGCCGTCGGCGAGGTACTCGATGATGCCGCTCGCCAGGCTGCCCGCGTGGCCGAGCGCGTCCACCGTCTGGCGGCGGTCGAGACCGAGCGCCACCGATACCGCCAGTGCGGCGGCCGGCGCTCCGAGCACGCTGGTGGGATGGAAGCCGGACTTGTGGACCGCTTTCGGCACCACCATGGAAAGCCGGCAGGACGCCTCGATGCCGGTCACGATTCCCATCAGCGCCGCGCGGCCGTCGCGCCCGAAGCGCTCGCAGGCGGCAAGCACCGCCGGCACGATCACGGAGGATGAGTGAATCGGCCCGCCCTCGAAAGTGTCATCGAAGTCTTCGCCGTGCACCGCGGTACCGTTGATCAGCGCGGCGGTTCCGGCATCGAATCCAGTGGAATGCCCGATGGCGGTGCATACACCGCCGGCGTCCACTGCGGCGACCAGAGCCCGCAGGTAATCGGTGTTCCGGGCCGCCACGCACAGCCCGACGACGTCTATCAGCAATGCCTCGGCGCGGGCGCGCACTGGAGCTGGAATTCCATCCGGCGTCAAAGCAGCGGCTTTGTCGGCGAGGATTTCGGCAACGGATTT
>CAZFRR010000175.1:0-3096 GCA_964521405.1 uncultured Streptomycetaceae bacterium
GATGAGGCCGAACATGACCGGGACCGCACTCCAGTCGTTTTTCACGACGAATGCGAGCCACAGCAGACCCGTCGTGCACAAACCGAAACCCCACATACCGATCTGCCGTGACGTGAACTTGCCGAAGGCGCGGATGATCAGCATCGCTGTGAAAAACACCGTCAGGTTGAACGGCAACATGGCAACGGCCGTCTCGAGCGGAGTCCGGCCCTGGATGATCTGGATGTACAGGGGTACCGAGAAGTTCAGGGCTCCCTCCAGCGCCACCACCGCAAACATCGCATAGACCGCCGCACGCTCAGACGGGTTACGGATCACCTCGAGCGCGAGCAACGGCGTCTTGCCGCTTGCGGCGCGACGACGTGTCCAGACGAAGAAGGCCTGCAGCAGCACGATTCCGATCACGATCATGAACGGCGCGGGCGACATCCCGAACAGGTCAAACGGTGCACCCGGGCGGGCAAAACCGAGTCCCCAGCGGTTGAGGTTGTTGAAGCCGAAACTGATCATGCTGATGGACGACGCGGTCAGCAGCACACCGAAGAGGTCAATCTTGACCTCGGGGCGGCCGACAGTCGGCTTGAGCTTGAAGCTCAGCATCACCACGATCGCGGCCACCACGATCAGGATTCCGAACGAAGGGCGCCAACCGATGCTGGAGCCCAGGATGCCGCCGATCAGGAATGCCAGCACACCGGCGCCGGCGCGCGCCGAGCCGAGCGCACCGAGCGCCGTTGCCTGCTGCGTGCCGTGATACTCGTTCGCGATCAGCGCGACCAGCGACGGGACCAGCGCGGCGCCGGCGATGCCGGACAGCAATTGCGCCGTCAGCATGGTGGTCGCGTTCGGGCTGAACGTCATCAGCACCTGCGCGGCACCGAACAGCGCGACGACCGCGCGGAACACCGGCACGGCGCCGAAGCGCTGGCACAGCTTGGCGCCGAGCATGACCAGCCCGGCGACCGCGAGTGAATACATCACGATGCCGGTCGCCACGGTCGTGGGCGGCACGTTGAAGCTGTTGACCATGCCGCTCAACGCGACCGGCAGGGATGCGACGTTGAACGACATCAACGCCTGGCCCAGCGCGATGGCGACCATCGGTAGCCAGGATTCATTTACTTGGTTCGGGATCGCCGCCGCTGTTGCCATGTCTGCAGACTCCCTGTAGGTATCGATCGATTACTATTGTGGTTGGGATGCGAAAAGATTCAGGCCGAGGTGCTCGGACAGGTACTTCGTGACACGCTGCGCGCGCACGCTGTTGCCAGCCTCGTCAAGCGGGGGCGAAAACACCCCGAGACCACCCTTGCCGGGGGAAATCGTCACGATGCCGCCGCCGACGCCGCTCTTGCCGGGCAGGCCGACTTCGAACAGCCAGTCGCCCGAGCGCTCGTACAATCCTGCCGTGGCCATCACCGCCAGCAGGCGCTTGGCGACTTCGGCGCTGACAACACGCTCTTTGGTGAGTGGATTGACCCCGCCATCGGCCAGGGTCGCGCCCATCACGGCGAGGTCGGTCGCGCTGACGAGCAGCGAGCATTGCTTGGTATAGACGTCGGTCGCCTGCAGCGAGTCGAAATACATGCGCTCATAGCCTTCCAGCAACCTGGCAATGCCGCGGTTACGCTGGTTAGTCGCCGCCTCGGACTCGTAGATTTCATCGTCCATGGCGAGTTCGCGTCCGGCGAAGCGGGACAGCCCCTCGCGGATGAAGCGCCACTTGGCATCCGCGGTGTCTCCAGGCGCGAGACTCGTGGTCGCAATCGCGCCCGCATTCACCATCGGATTCATGGTGCGATCGGCGTTGAGTTCTATGGCCATCACGGAGTTGAAGGGCAGGCCCGTCGCGTTGGCGCCAACCTTTGCGCGCGCCTCTTCCGTCCCGATCGCTTCACTGATGAGCGCAAAGACGAACGGCTTGGAAATGCTCTGGATCGAGAATTCGTGCCTGGAGTCGCCGATTTCGAAGGAGCGGCCATCGACGCCGAAGATGCAGACGCCGAACAGTTCGCGCGGCACCTTTGCCAGCGCCGGGATGTAGTCCGCGACTTTGCCTTCGTCGAGCCCCTTGTAGCGCTGGTAGGCCGCGCGCACCAGCGCCTCGACTTCTGGCGGCGGCGCCAGATGCCCGGTTGAAATGAGGAAAGGCTGGTCGTCGTCAGGGGGCAGCGGGGTATACAAGTCGACCTCCGTTCAGAATGCGTGACGCAGGCGGGCGTAGAGCAGCTGGAACTGGTCTTCGTCGGGATTATTACCCGGATCGAAGACCATCTGGAAGCCCGCGCTGAACTGAGTGAACCGGCTCAGCTGTATGCGCTGGAAAACCTCGACGACCTTCTCGTCGCGGGACGCGCTCGAGCGAGGCTCCGCGAACGACGCTGCCAGTCCGGTCATGTTGCTCGGGCTGCCGAACAGGCCGCCGTAGCCCATCCCTGCCTGCCAGAGGTTGCGAATGTTCGTCGTTTCGCCGCCCGCATGCGCATAACGGCCCCAGACCTGCAAGCGATTGAGTATAGGCCGTACAAAGCCCCTGATCTTGCCAATTTTGTGCGCAGCCAGAAGTACCATTACATGGTAGAGCAGATCGGCAGTCTCTGCCACAACTCGTGACCGGTCGCTGCCCACGCCGGCCAGGGCCAGTTCAACGCCTTCCTCTCCCACCTTCTGAGCAATTCGCTGGGGCCCGGACGCGAGCAGGGACGCGGTGTAGCTCGTGTCAGTCGGCGCGTCCCGTCGCTGGGCAATCACCTGCTCAAGCTGCCCAAGAAACGCGAACTCAATCGTCATGACCGTACCTCAATGCCTGCTTCCCGCAGGAAGCCCTTTAGTGTGCCGATGTGAATCAGCCCCCGATGAAAGACGCTGGCGGCCAAGGCACCGTCCACGCCTGCGTCTTCGAACACCGCAGAAAAATCCTCGAGTTTTCCGGCTCCCCCCGACGCAATCAGTGGCACCGAAGTGACGGCCCGGATCTGCCGGAGCTGCCCGGTGGCCGATCGCGGCGCCGGCTGGTGAAGCGCCGGGGTGTCGGGTGGCAGCCCTGGGAGTCCTCGGCAGTCAGGGGTTTTGTTCGGCTTATACTCCGGTTGAAAG